>NZ_AKIL01000091.1 GCF_000309485.1 Milkweed yellows phytoplasma str. MW1 | reverse complement strand
CTACACGACGCTCTTCCGATCTGCTACATAATTAGTAATTTTTTTGTTAAAATATTTTAGACTTTATTAAAAAAATGTTTTCAAAAAGAAATTAATATTTATAAAAATTCAAACAGTGACGCATTTTTTTTATTAAATAATAAAATTTAAAAGGAGTTTATTATATTTATGACACAAAATGTTAACAATTTTGATGAGTTTTTGCATTTTGAGCAAAACCATCCTAACAAAAATCCTCATAAAAGAAAGAAAGATTGGCTCAACATTATCAAAAATATCACTAGCATCTTATTGAATGTTTTGTTAATTATCGGTGTTTTTTGCTTTATAATAACAAAAGCATTAATTACAAAAGCAACGACAAAACCAATGTTGGGCGATGTTGATGCGAATAAAGAAGAAAATTCATGGGCTAAAGATAAATTGATAAAAACTTATGATAAAACATTTGAAGATTTTTATGGTTATGCAAATGAAAAAAACGAATTAAAAAAATTAGTGGAATATGCTAAAAATCTTAAAAAAGGCGAAATAGAAAGAGGAGTTATACTTTATGGACCACCAGGAACAGGTAAGACTTTTTTGGCAAAAACTTTAGCAGGAGAACTTAAAGGTATAAGTTCTGTTTATTCTGCAACTGGTTCAGATTTTGTCGAAAAATACGTTGGCGTAGGAGCTTCTCGAATCAGAAATCTTTTTAAAACAGCGAAAGAAAAAGCGATTAAAGACAATAATAACACTTATTTTATTTTTATTGATGAAATAGAAACCATCGGTAGAGCAAGAAGTAAAAGTGATGATAATAATCATTCAGAACATGAATCTACTTTAAACGCTTTATTAGCCAATTTAGACGGTTTTAATAAAAATAAAAACGAACCACAAGCCATTATTATTGGGGCTACTAATAGATTTGATCTTTTAGACGATGCTTTAACCAGACAAGGTCGCTTAGGCAAACACATATATATGGGTTTGCCGGATTTAAAAACTACTGAAAAATTATTAGAAGGCAGTTTGAAAAGGTCTGGTTTGAAAATGTTTTCTCAAGAAAACAAAGAAAGTCTAGATCAAAGAATTAAAGAAATTGCCGAAACAATTCATCTATTCGGTTTCAGTGCGGCTCAAATTGATTCACTAGCTAAAAAAGCTAAAGAACTTGAAAATGAAAAGAAAAAACCTGCATCTTTAGAAGTTACTAATGAAGAAATATATAATTTAATGGACGAAGTTCTTTTAGGTCCTATTTCTACAAATGAATTAAACGAAGAAGATAAAGTAAGAGTTGCTATCCATGAAATGGGGCATGCTATATTAGCTCATAAATTAGATCGTAAAGTTGTTCGTGTAACTATCGAACCTAGAGGACAAGCTGAAGGTTATACTTTGATTTTATCTAAAAAAGCGAGTAATTTTCCTACTAAAAAAGATTTAGAAAAAAGCATTCAAATATCATTAGGAGGAAGAATTGCAGAAGAATTTTTTTACGGAGACGGACAGTTTAGCGTAGGAGCTAGCGATGATTATAAAAAAGCTTATTCATTAGCGTTTCAAATGGTGACGAAATACGGAATGTTACCTGATCCTCCTGATACTAATGCTTCAAGTTCTAGCAATAAAATACCTTTAATGGTTTTTGATTCTAAAATAGATTCTGAAACGCAAAAATTGATTAAACAAATAGTGAACCATTCTTATGTCAAAGCTTTAAAATTGTTTGAAGATTCCGTATCTTCATTGTCTTCCGAATCTTTAAAAGGTAAGGAGCAAGAAGAGTTAACTAAACAAATAACCGGAAAAACTTTACTTTCAAATGATAAATTGTTAAATGTCATAAACAAACTTTACAAAGAGAGAAAAATTTACGAAAAAGATATGAATGATTTATTATGCGATCGAAAAATAGTACAAAAATCTCAATAATAAAAAATCCATTAAAACTAAACAAAATCACATTAGATATCTTTATAATAAAAAGACAAAACTTTCGATCAATTCCAAGTTTTGTCTTTTTTTTTTTTTTTTAGATAAAAATCTTTTTTTGATAAATAAATCAAAAGAGCAAAAAAATCCTCCTTAATGAAATAAAAAAACCAATTTGTTATAAAAAAACAAATTGGTTTAAATATTGCGATAAAATAAAATCTTTTAGTAAATTAGAAGAGAGTTTATTATTATCTAGGTTGAATTTGTAAAAGTTTTTTCTCGTAATAAACATTGTCTTTAGATTGAACTTGTTTAACAAAACGATCAGCAATTTCAAAAACAGTTTTATTAGAAAGATGTTTGATGTTTCCGATATTTTTGCCATAAATGTTAAATTTATCGTTTAAAATTTTTAAAAATACTGGTGGATTAATTCCGTCTTCTCTGCCTAAATTAATAGTTAATTCGGTCATTTGATCTCTACCGCCAAATCTACCAAATTTATTATTATTGGAGAAGTTAGAATTACTTTTCCTGCCGTAATTTTCTCTTCTGTTGTCGGAACCATAACTGTTAGAATTGTTGAATCTGTTAAAGTTGTTATTTCTGTAATTGTTACGAGTGTTTTGGTAACTTGAAAAACCACCGAATGATTTTGGTTCAACTATTTCTTCATATTTTTTACTTTTAGGCATTAAGTGACTTAATAAATTGTTAATAATTGTTTTGTCATCGAATTTTTCTAATAAAGCTTCTGTTAAAGTTGTTGCTTTATTGTTTTCTTCTGGATTTTGTTCGATTAATTCAAAAATTTTAGTTTCAAATAATTTATTTCGTTCTTGTTTAATTTCTTCTATTGAAGGGATATTAACAGCAGTTATTTTTTCTTTTAAATAATTTTCTAATTTTTTTAATTGAGAAACTTGTTGAACACTTATTAAACTGTAAGCAACACCTTTTTTACCGGCTCTACCAGTTCTACCGATTCTGTGTACGTATACTTCGTCTTCATGCGGTAAATCAAAGTTAATAACCATTTTAATGTCATCAATATCTAATCCTCTAGCGGCTACATCGGTAGCGACCAAGATTTTAATATTTTTTTTACGGAAACTATTCATTACGTGTTGTCTTTGGTTTTGTTTTAAATCGCCGTGAATAGCGTCAGCTAAAAAATCTCTTTCTTGTAAGTAAGATAAGATATTATCAACATCTTTTTTCGTATTAGCAAAAATAATTGCTGATTCAGGATTTTTTTGATCTAAAAGGCGAACTAAAAGTTTACTTTTGTCAAAATGTTTAACAATAAAATAAAATTGTTCAATCGATTTAACAGCGATATTTTGTTGTAAAACTTTTAATACTTTAGGGTTGTTTTGGTATTTAGAAGCTATTTTCTTAATGGAAAAAGGCAAAGTAGCTGAAAATAAAGCTGTTTGTTTTTCTTTAGGAATTTGGCTTAAAATAGTTTCTAAAGCATCTTGGAAGCCCATTTTTAACATTTCATCAGCTTCATCAAGAATTAAAATTTTAACTGCTGATAAATCAACTTTTTTTCTATCTAAAAGATCGATCATTCTACCTGGAGTAGCGATAATGATTTGCGGCTTTAAATCAAGTTGATGGAATTGTTTAATGTAAGATTCTCCACCGTAAACTACTGCTGTTCTAATTTCTCTGTGAAATTTTAATAATTTTTTAATTTCTTGAGAAACTTGCAAAGCTAACTCTCTTGTAGGGCACAATATTAAAGATTGTGTTTTATCTAATTTTGGGTCTATTTTTTCAATGGTAGGGATGCCGAAAGCGAAAGTTTTCCCTGTTCCGGTTTGAGATTGAACAATAATGTCATTCCCTTGTATCATTTCTGGTATTGCCATAGTTTGAACTGATGTAGGAGTTGAAAAATTTAACTCTTCTAAAGCTTTTTCTGTTTGTGGCAATAAATTTAAATCTGTAAATAATATACTCATTTTTTTTCCTCTATTTAT
>NZ_AKIL01000092.1 GCF_000309485.1 Milkweed yellows phytoplasma str. MW1 | reverse complement strand
TTTAATTTTATAGAAATAAATTAAAAATTTTTGAATTTAGAGTAAAAAAATATAAAAATATCAAACTATATTGATAGAAAGATAGGTTGTTATTGAAAAAAAAATCAAAATTAAATATGTATAATATTGTTTTGTTTTTATCATTGTTAATTATTGCTTGTGGCGTTTTTTTTTATATATTAAAAACATTAGTATTTTTAGAAATTATTAAAAAAAACTCAACAAGAACAAAAACTCAATCAATAAAATTACACGATGATACATTAGAAGAAATAGAGAGAATTTTTGAACCATATAAAGAATCTATTCAACAAGAAAATAAAAAAAATGATCAAAATTTTACTAATTTTAATCAAAATTTTCAAGAATTTAAAAATGTTTTAAAAACCGAAATAAAAAAAATTGTACAACAAATGGGAGGCGAAAATGTCAGTGATGATTTAACTGAATATGAAAGTAAAATAGATGAATTGACATATACAATTGATCATTCAAATTATGATAGTTTAAAAAGTTTAGAACAATTAATTGGCTTAAAAACAGAAAAAGCAGCATTAGGAGATTTAAATACTTGTATGACTTATTCACCTTCTTTAGAGCGTTATCAACAAAAACCTCCAATAGGAGTTATTTTTCACGGAGTTCCCGGAACCGGGAAAACTACTCTTGCAAGAGCTTTAGCAAAAACTACTAATTTTAATTATATTGAAATCGATGGAACTAATTTTCAAAAATATAATTCTAAAGAGGGAATTAAAATGGTAGATGCTTTATTTAAAAAAACACAAGAAATGGAAAGAGTTATTGTTTGTATTGATGAATGCGAAAATACTTGGGGTAATTTAACTAAAGCCGAAAATCAAGCAACCAAAAATATTGTAACTAAATTTAAAAATTCTTTTACTTCGATTAATAATCAAAATCGTTCTAATAAAGTTTTTTGGATTGGAACTACTAATCATCTAGAAGATATTGATGACGCTATTTTATCTCGTTTTGATTACAAAATAGAAGTTAAACCTTTAGATTTAACAAGTCGTCAAGAATATTTTCAAAAAGTATTTATTGCAAAATTAAAAAAAGAAAATTTAATATCTCAAGAGGCCAATGATTATTTAATTAATGAGCTAGCACCGGAAATTGAAAATTTTCCTGAATTACAAACATTTCGTGATATGGAAGCTTTAATAAGATTGTCTAGTATCAAAGCGATTCAAAGATTTAAACAGGATAATATTCCACCAGAACAAATTACTAGACAAGATTTAGAACTCGTTTTTAATAATAAAAAACAAGAAATTGCAGATGCAAGAAGTTGGAATTTTATTAATGCAAAAAATAATTTTAAAAAATAAAATAAATAAAGGAAGTATCAAGCGTTGAGAGAAGAAAATAAGAATTTATTAAATATTAGACAAATATCAATGATATTATTATTAACTTTACCTTTAATAACTTTGATAACAGTTAGTGCAGTGGTATTAAAACAGTATTCTGTTATAATACAATCAGCATTTACAATAGATAAGAGACTTCAAACAGATGATAAAACGGAAGAAGACTTAAAAAAAGATTTTACTGTAAGAGAATTAGTAGAATTAAGTGATTCAAAAGTACTATGGGAAAATAGTGGAAATAATATTATGCCAACCACCAATAATACTTTTTTATTTGTATCTGATTACCCGGTATTAGCAAATCAAGGTAAAGTTAAAAAAGTTTATGAAATAAAATTAAACGAAAATATTCGTGCTAAAAAAGATTTATTTGTTAATTTAAAAGATATGCAACAATATTTTATTAACAAAACCAATGATCAGTCAACAAATGCTTCAATAGATTCTGCTTCTTCTAATGAACAATGGTTAGAAATAGAATCTATTCAATGGTTATCATCCGATGATAAACCATTAGAGAATAAAAAAGATACAAATGACTTAAACTTAGGTAAAACACTTTTATTAAAAGGACCAAAAGTTATACCAGGCGAAACAGACTTAATTACAGAAGCTCAATTAAAAGCAGATCCTAAATTATTTGAAAAATTTAAGAAACAATATGAACAAAGTGATACAATCAAATTAGAAATTAATTTTAAAATTAATCAAGTAAAAATGGAAAATCAAGGACTTTGGGATGTAAATAGTAATTATTTAAATAAAGACGGTGAAATTAAACTAGGGGCTCAATTAAAAGTATTTACTGATGAAAATTAAAGATAATTAATATCTAAACCAATTTAATTTATAATTTTCAAATAAAACTAAACTATTTATTTCAAAAATAAATAG
>NZ_AKIL01000093.1 GCF_000309485.1 Milkweed yellows phytoplasma str. MW1 | reverse complement strand
TCGCCAATTTGGGCCATTTCTATACGTAATTATCAAAAGGATATTCAAATTGAATTTTCTATTGAAAATCGTCCGGAATTTAATTATCAAGTTATGTATGAAAAATTTTGGGATGATATTTGCGAACAAAATGGTTTTACCAAAGTTCCTAAATATAAGTTAAATTTCGAAGGCAAGAAAATAGAGGATGTTTTTATAAAAATTTGGGACAAAGATACTCCGTATTCATACAAAGAAATGTTAACAATGCTTAAAGATAAACATAATTCAATTTTTCAAGATAATCGAAAAAATAATAATCAACAGGATGAAAAGTTGAAAATAATATTCGGTTTAGATTCTTCGAGAGAAGAAATAAAAATAAATTGTGATTTAGGGGCATTGCAAGAAAAAGAAATAACAAATGAAGGTATAAAAAAAGCTATTAGAAAGGTTAATCCAGATTTAGAAAAAGATTTTGAAAAAGATTTAGAAATAAAAATTAATCGATCTGAAAAACAAGCAGAAATCAAACATCCAGAATATTTGGAAACAATAATAGTTAATTACAAACCTGATTTAATTAAAACTATAAAATTTCAAGTATTCAAAACAGAAGAAAGTTGTGATGACTTTGATAATTACCCTCGTCCAGAGCAAAGCCTTATTAAAAAAATAAAAGATATAAATAGTGATGTTGAGGAGACATTTTTAAACAAATTAAATTTTAAACCATTGAGCACATCGTCTTCAGAAGACAATGCTCAGAAATATGAGTTTTTTCATCCTGATTGTAATGGTTCAGTAATATTTAAATTTAGAAATTGGACAGATGAAGAAATGAAAGGTAAAAAAACAAAAATAAGAAATTATTATTTTGAAGAACCTCAAGAAGTCTCGAAATTAAATTTTCATTCATTCAAACCGACAAGATTTTGATTAAGAAAATTACCATTATTCACAGATACGATTTCTTTTAAATCGATTATATTTAAAAATGATATTTATTTAATTATGGACTATAATGAATAAACGGAAAGTTCACAAAAATTCGAATTTCAAGAAGATGGTTTTGAATGGAACAAAAAAAACTCCAATGAAAAATCAGAAGTTATTTAATTTCAACATACTGGTGAATATACAGCACAAGGGAAATTGAAAAATAATGGAATAGAAGAAGTATATGATTTTAATAAAATAGAGATAACTAAAAAAAGGAAATAATTCAACATTTTTAAAATATTTTCTTATTAAAGAAATTTTACTAACTTTTCCATTTTCTTCTAAAGAAGAACAAGAAAAAAAAGAAGTTGAGATAAAAGAAATTATTAAAAAGCAATGATCCTCTGGAGTAGTTAATGAATTTAAATGTTTATGCGGATAAATTAGTAAAGA
>NZ_AKIL01000094.1 GCF_000309485.1 Milkweed yellows phytoplasma str. MW1 | reverse complement strand
TTTGGCTAAATAAAAAAACCAAACTGTTTATTTTAATTAATAAACAATTTGGTTCAATTAGTTGTTCTCAATCGGATCCACTTTTGTGGGGCACCTCAAAACTACTTAAAAGTAGTTTTTTATCATTTTAAAACTTAAAAGGATTTTTTTATACCTTATAAGGTTGAAATTTTAGAAAAATTTTGTAAAAGTTTTAAATATCTAGTATTGAAACATTATAAAAGATCAGTGATTTAACGAATTTTATGGTTAAATGAAGAGGAAAGGTAAAGAGATGATAAATATTTTTATATTAACTTTTATTAATGTTACAGTTAAAGGTCTAAAAAAGACTCTATAAAGAATCCTTTTCTTTTTATGATAAGTACTTAATATGAAGTAATTATAATGTCATCTCATGGCTTCAATAAGTTTTTTATGAGCGATTCTTAAATTTTGTCCTAAACCAGAAACAAAAGAAACTATAAAAGTGATTAAAACAACATAAAGTGTTTCTGTGACTCCAAATTCCACTATATCAACCCAAACTAAAGAAGAAATAACCTGGATTGACGTCACAAATCGTCATTTTGATAGTTAGAACGGCTATAAGGAAAATCATCAAAGCAATTAATAAAATTTCTTGCATAAAAATCATAATCACATCAAAACTACTTTTGCCCCAATAGCTCTTAAAATACCGATTTCCTTTTTTTTACTTTGAATACTAGAAGAAATGAAGTTAAACATTAACACGATAGAGCATATCGTACAATTGATACTTAAAAAGACAAATAACAAGGTTATCATTTCAAAAAGAGTGAGGTGTTCCGCAGCATCAATAGCATCAATAAATAACACCATCGGAATCGAAGATAAGATTTTTTTTAAAGGATGTGAGTAACGGGTATTAATGATTGAATCTAGATGTTGTTCCTCTATTTTTTTCAAATTACCTATTAACTTGTTCACTTGTAAATGATCTGCTTTCTTTTGGATAAAATCTTTAGAAACAAAAACAATATTTTCTAATCCTTCTGTTTTAAACAATTTATATAAATTGTGTAAAGTGATTTTAACCACGTTGATAATGAGGTTATCATAAATATCTTTTGTTTCTTCGACGGTTAAATTTTCTACACTTTTAAAACGTTCTTCATAGCTTTCAAATTCAAATAAACCATAATTATTAATTTGGTTTGATTCCAAATAATGTTTTAAAATGTTATCTTTAAAATAAAGAGAAATGAAAATATTATTTGCATTGTTGGATCCCTCGGTTTTGAGAGTTGTTTTTAAACCTAATTCTTTCAAAACATCATAATCTTGAGGATCGTATTCAATAACGCGTACCAAAGTCAGAACATAATCTCTGAATAGGTCGTTTTTAAAACTTGGTTTTAAGTCTGTATCGTTCTATTAATTTAGAAAATTTAGGAAGAGTAATAGAGAATAAATTTAATAAAGTTAAAACGTGTTCTTCTAAAGGAGTCAATTTATTAGTTAACTTATTTTTTCTTTATAATCGGCGAAATTATTTTGCAATTTATATACTTTTTTAAATTGAACACTAGGATTTTATTGAATTAATTTATTAGCTGTTTTGTTATCACTTATATCCAATATTAAAGGGTTGTGAGGGTCTTGGTCTTTTTTCTCGAAATAACGTTTATATATCATATCTTGTTTATTAAAGGGAACAAAAGACAGAGCAACCCCTAAAAAAGGGTGAGAGAGATCATCTTGTTTTTATTTTTAGTTTTGTTGCCTTCTTTTTTTAGTTATAATAGTCGCTTTTTGATTATCAACGCTGGGCTCATTCTTGGTATCGTTTTAAATTTATATAATGAGGGGAACATTCTCAAAATATTTATTTATCCGATTATAATTTTTTTTATTTCTATATATTCTTACACAATTACTCTTTATGACTTTTTTATCGTAAATTTAGTCCCAATAGCTAAAAATAAAGATTTTTTTAGAAAATTTTGGTTTATTATTTTATCATGAGTTTATTAACAATATTACCTTTTTCATCATATACAGCAGGTTCTTTAACGCTTTTATATTTTATTTTAAACAAGAATATCGATAAAAAAACGAACACTTTTTTGCTTTATTTCTTTTGTTTTTATTCTCTGTTTTATCACTTTTATTAATTCTTTTTTCTCCATAAAAATAAATATTTTTTAAGCAAATTAATGCTTTTTTATTGACTTTAATTCATTTTTATTGTAAAATAATCATGAAAATAAAATAAT
>NZ_AKIL01000095.1 GCF_000309485.1 Milkweed yellows phytoplasma str. MW1 | reverse complement strand
TCCCTACACGACGCTCTTCCGATCTTTATAATAAGATAAAATCAGCGTTTTAAAAGGTGCTGTTTATCAATTTTCTTCAAAGAAGGGTTATTCAACATGAATCAAAAGAAATTTATTAAAAAGAATTTATCAGACCAAAATACATCCAAAGGCGGAATTTATAAATTATTATATGTTTTATTCTGTTTGGGCTTGTTATCAATCTCTTTAGGAGTTTTTATCGCACAAGTAGATGAAAAAGTGATTAAAGGAACAGACTTGTTGCATGATTGGAAAAAATTATTCAACAAGTTCACTTATCAAAGTAATTTTTTAGTTTTAATAGTGATGCTTTTATTCTTTACTCCTTGGCGAAAAAAGAAGAACTTTGCTGTTTTAACTTTTATAACTTTAGTAAGCATTTTATTTACTGCGATTATTAATCATTCGATTCTAGATAGAGATGAAATTAAGAACTTTAGTTTTAAAACTGTTGATTTTCAACACACTATTATCCCTCTTTTATACACTGTCTTTTATTTTTCGAAAAAAAATATTGGCATGTCTTGTAAAAAAGCTTATTTAGGGATTATCCACCCTTTGACTTATTTAATTATTTATTTAATTATCGGCAAAATAAAAGGGGAAGATTATAAATATCCTTATGATTTCATCAACCCTCACAAACCTGGCATTATAGGAGATTTATTAGGAAAGACAAAACAAGGGTATTTTTATCTTTTTTTAACCGCTTCCCTTTTAACCGTCTTAATTTATTTATTTTCGTTATTTTTAAATTTCGCTAAAAGTAAAATTAATTCTCGAAAATATTAATTTTTACAAATAAATGGTTTTACCGCATGATGTCTTTTTTTTCTGAATTATAGTAAATATCCAAAAAAACCAAAAAAGGTGATAAATAATGTTTGATTTTAAAAAAGAAGTTTTAAAAAGAAAAGATATTATTGTTAAAACTCTGCAAGATTTGTTAAGAATAGAGAGCGAATTAGAAACATTTAAACCAGAAAATAAAGGCGCTCCTTTTGGACAAAAATTAAAAGAAGCTCTTGATTTTATGTTGAATTTAGGACAAAAAGATGGTTTTAAAACTTTGAATGTTGATGGTTATGCCGGTCATATAGAATACGGTAATCAAACAGATTGGGTTGGAATAATAGGACATCTAGATGTTGTTCCCGCCGGCAACCATTGGTCTTACCCTCCTTATGAAGCTAAAATAGTGGATGGTAAAATTTATGCTAGAGGTTCTCAAGATAATAAAGGTCCCGTTATTGCTTCTTATTTTGCTTTAAGAATTTTAAAAGAATTAAACGTTCCTTTAAAAAAAAGAGTGAAATTTGTTTTAGGATTAGATGAAGAATGCGAATGGCGCTGTGTGGATCATTACTTTGAAAAACATCCGGAAATCCCTGTTGCTGGTTTTGTGCCTGATAGTTATTTTCCTTTAGTTTATGCGGAAAAAGGTCTTGTGGTTTTATTTTTAGAAACTGAAAGCACAGACCCCAGCATTATCAGTATACAAGGTGGTTCTAAAGTAAATGTTGTACCGGATTTAGCTCAATCGGTTTTAGTTTATGAACCTCATTATGAAGCTTTATTTCAACAATATGTCCAAAAAAACGATATAAAAGCTATTTTTACCAGACAAAACGATCGAGTCATTATTGAAGTCCAAGGTTCCGCTTTTCACGGTTCCGCTCCAGAACAAGGTATAAACGCTAACGATGCTTTAATCAAAATTCTGCAAACTTTAAATATTGAAAATAATTTTCTGAATTTTTTAAATAATTATGTAGTAGATAGTTCAGATGGTCAAAAAATGGGGATTAAGTATTTAGATGCTGAAACAGAACATCTTACCTTATTTAGCGGAGTTTTTAATTATGACAGCAATAAAGCCTCTTTTTATTTAGATTTAAGATATCCTAAAGGCATCAAATATGAAGATATCATGACTCAAATTAACCAAAAAGCACAAGAAAATAATATTAAAGTGCATGTAGTTTTTCATAAAGCTTTATTTTATCAAAGTCCTAAAAGCTCTTTATCGCAAACCTTAATGAAAGCTTATCAAAAACATACAAATGATCTAGTTTCTCAACCTTTAACTAGAGGCGGAGGCAGTTTTGCCAGAACCATCCCTAATTTAGTTGCTTTTGGGCCAATTTTTCCCAAAGAAAACGCTTTATTTCATCAAAAAGATGAAAATATCTCTATTCAAACTTTAATGAAATTAACTATGATTTACACAGACGCTTTATATGAATTAACCACCCAATAAAAATTTGTAAATAAAAATTAAACAAAAAAATGATCTCTAAAGAGTCAAAATAAAAAAAACGTTTCAAAAAGACGTTTTTTTTATTGGGGATTGAAGAACATTATAATTAGATTTTTTATTGATTGTAAGTTTTTCGGTTATTACTTTTATTTGATTGATTGCGATTATTTTCACGTGACATAGCTTTATTTTAAAACATTAGATAATAGGTGGTTGTTCTGCACACCTTAAAAGTCAAGATAAAAAACCTCTTTTTATAACTTTTTTTATATAAATTAACGTCTTAAATTAAAAAGTTGATAATATTATTTATTTATTATATATCAACTTTAAAAAAATAGCTAAAAAAACGCTTTATTTTGTTTTTATTTGTTATAATAAAGATAATAAAAAGATCCCTAAAAAGAGAAAAAGAGCCCTTTATGGGTCTCTTTTTTTATATTCTTTTAAACGTTTATTATGGTTAAAAGGTTGTTAAAGTTTCATTATAGTTAATAAGAGGCTTTTTATTTTTTTGTATTCGTTTTTATCACCTTCTTTAGGTGTTTCTATGTTTTCCTCTTTTGTGGTTTCATCTTGTTTTTGTATCGACAAT
>NZ_AKIL01000096.1 GCF_000309485.1 Milkweed yellows phytoplasma str. MW1 | reverse complement strand
AAAAAAAATCAAAATAATTATATTTTGATTTTTTTTATTTACTCTATAGAAAGATTAATTTTTTAATTGTTTATTCGTCTTATCCACTAAAAGGGCTTTCACAAAAGGAAAATCTTTTGGGTCAATATATAAGGCGTTTTTTTGATCATCATAATAAGAAAAAGAATTATTATTCATAGGCATGTTATTTAACATAAATAACTGCATTTCAGAAACGTTTTTTAATTGATTAAATATTTTTTTCAAACTTTCAGGAATCTGCTTATTGATGGTTTCTTCGATGAAAGAAAGGTCAATAGGTTTTTTGTTAACATTTTCTCCTTCTGGAGAATTATTACCATTATTATCGTTAGAATTGTTATTATTAGAATTTTCGTTCTTTCTTTGGTTTTTTTCGTTACCGTTAAAATTAAAACTATTTTTAATACTGTTTTTTAATAATTCTTTTTCTAAAAGTTCTAATTTTTGTTTTAATAATTCTTTTTCAAAGAAATTTTGTTGTTGGTGTAATTCTATTTTTCTTTCTAATTTGCTTTGATATAATTCTAACCTAATTAAATCAATATCTTTATCTTTTTCTCTGGAATTTTTTGCTTCTTCTTTTCTATTCATTTCCAAAATAGTTAATTCTATTAAAGATAAATTTTTATTTTTATATACATCATCTGATAATTGGTTTTGAATGGAAATTTGCGGATTTTCTTTATTAATATCATTTTTTTCTTCTCCGAAAAAAAAATTCAAAAGAAACAAAACAAAACGCATTAATAACTTAACTAGTTTTTGAAGCGGTCCGGCCAAAATAATACTCGATAAAATCAAGTATGGGACCCAATAATTTTTTAAATGATTAAAAATGTTGTTTAAAGTTTCATCCGCCACAGTAAATTTCACCTTTTGAACCTTTTTTATTTTTTTAAATAACTTAAAAAACTAATGCTACAATAATATTGTAGCATATTTATTTTAAATTAACAAATTATTATTATTTTTATATA
>NZ_AKIL01000097.1 GCF_000309485.1 Milkweed yellows phytoplasma str. MW1 | reverse complement strand
GTTTTTTTATTTATCAAAAAAAAATAATTATTCAAATTAATTTAATAAAAAAGGACGATTATGAAAATAGTAAAAAAATATTTATATCACTTTTTCATTGCAATGGGTTTTTTGTTCACTTTATTCTTTATCATCAAAATATCCCCTCACAACGAACATCATTACAACAACGCTTCTCATCGCCAATACGCTAATTTACAAGATAATTCTTTTTCGAATATCAAAAAATATTACGATGAAAAAGTAAGCAATTTAAAGCAAGAAAAAATCAAAAACTTCACAAATATAAAATTATTGCCTCTTTTAGGACTTGAAGAATTTATGAAAAACTATAACACACAAGAAACTTATCCCATTATTTTCATTCCTGATGCGAAAGAAATGATTGAATTTATTGATAAAACTTTGCAAGGATGCTTGAAAACTGCTTGCTTGACTTTAATCCAAGGAACAATCGATTGGATCAGCAAACAATTGGAAAAAAATATTTTTTTAAAAATTGAAAAACATATGGTTAAAAATGCTAAAAATAATTGTCATGATGAAGAATATAGTGCGACAACTAAATTCGAGGATCAAATTATCTGCCAAATGAAAAACATAAATAATTCGCATTTTTATATTGAGAAATGTGATGACACTCCAAGCGATGGTTATTGTTTTTTTCACGCTTTAAACAATATTTTAAAACAAAAAATAAATCAAAACGAGTTTAATAAACTTCAAGAAAAGATAAAAAGCCTTTAAAAGCCGTTAGAACGCGTTTAATAAACAAAAATAATAAACAAAAAAACCATCCTCAAAGTATTTATTAATGAGAATGAGGATGGTTTTTGTTAAAAAAATAAAAACATAAATGTCTTTAAAAGGGATTGTCTATCATATTATAATTGTTAATTTCATTATTATGCTTTTTAGGTTTAATTATTAATCTTTTTAGCTAAAATAAAATTATTAATTTTGGTATTTTTTTATGTTAGAATGATTTTGGATGATTTCATTTTTAAAAATAATTTTATTTTTGAAAAATAAAAATTTTATCAATAAATTGATATACATTTTCTTGCTTCGTTTCCAACAAACGGCGCGAGTACTTTTTTGGTTCCACAATTTTTTCATAAGTTTACGGTAAGTGGGATGGGACATTTTATATATGAAACATTTCCAACCGGGAAGCACAATTAACCGAAAAACTTTGACGAAAATCATTACAGTAAGTGGGACGGTTCATTTAGGTAAAAACTTTTTAACCGTTAAAAAAAATCAACCAAAAAAAGGTTTATAAAAATGATAACAATTTAATGAAATCAACCAAATAAATTATAACACATCTGTTAATATTTATTCCTAATTAAAAATTAATATTTTATCAATTATAAAAAATACTTCAAATAATTATTTATTTGAAGTATTTTTTTCTTTAAAAGAGGTTCAAATGGTTTTTGGAAAAAGAATTATTTACC
>NZ_AKIL01000098.1 GCF_000309485.1 Milkweed yellows phytoplasma str. MW1 | reverse complement strand
ATTAAAAAAGGAGTTTTAATAAATAATGTTTAAATTAAAAAACCAATTTAAAATAATAAGTATTTATTTGTTTATTTTTTTGGGATTATTAGTTAATAATAATATAGTAATATAGTAATGGCGAATAATGCAAATTCTAATGTCAATATACCCCGAAATAACAATGTTAACAACAATATATTAACACAAATCAGAACTTTGCATGATTTATTGTTAAGTGAAGCAAACTTATTTCAAGAAATTTATAATGCTGCAAGAGACAATCTGCCGCAAGATATAATAATTAATTTAAAAAATCAAATAAGAAATATACATATACAATCTGAAAATATTAGAATAAATATTCTTTCGAATCAATAATAAAATAACTCAAATATAAACAAAACCCTCTCTCACAGGGTCTTTTTCTTTTATCCCTCCCGCACACGCAACTGGAAAGGCCATTAAACCAAAAACCCAAAGGAGGCAAACAAAACCATGAGAGAACTAAAAATATTACAAAAACAAATTAAAAAATTGCTATCAAAGTTGATGCATGTTATAATAAATTTATAAACAAAAAGGGGTTTTCAAATTATGGATAAAAACAAAATTGAGCCATTAAATTGTATGTTATATTATGCTCAAAAAAATAAAGAAGATTTAGAAAGAGATTATGATAATTCCCAAGATCGTTATTTCGATCCATAGACGCCTAAACACTCTCTACGAAATCACCTCAACTGAGAGATAAAAATAAAAGGAGATTTGATTAATATTAAAATTAAAAAATTTAATTTTAATGAAAAAGCGGTTATAAATTCAATTAATCAAAATATTTTTTTAAAAGCGTTTTTTTATCAAAAACCCTTCGAAACAAAATTTTTATAAAAAAACTTTTTATTATTTTTTAAAAAACATTAGTGGCATTAATAATATTGAATATTTTCGAAATAAAAATAATACCGTTTATATTATTAATCAAGAAGTAAAAACAAAAAAAGATATTAAAAATAAATACTATACTACTAAAGAAAAATCCATTGATTTTGCTTTTGATTATGAAAATTTATCTATAAGTTTTTATGTTTTTCATAAGTATACAAAACAATCTGGCGGCGCACAAGATAATCAAAAAAATGACATTAAACAATTTATTAATGAAGCTTCTACAAATTATTAACGTTTATAATAAAAAATAATTTTTTTTTGTTTGTGATGGAGATTATTATACTGATTATAAAATAACGTAATTAAAAAATCTTATTCGTCAAGAAAATTTTTATGTTTTACAATCAAATAAAATTGAAGATTTATTATTAAAAATAAAAATGATCAAAAATAAATATTTAATTAAATTTAAATAACTAAAAAATTATAAGACCTTTTTGAATCCCTATACGAAATAATCACCTCAGATGAGAAATAAATAAAGGAGTTATTGTTAATGTTTAAAATTAAACATCATTTATTATTCTTAAATATATTTATATTTGCTTTCTTAGTATTATTTTTAATTACTAGTAATAACCCTATTATGGCGATGGGAAATAAACATAGTAATAATAACGAAATTACCAACGATGAAGAATATGCTTTGTATATACAAGCATAACTTGCAATACAAAACGAATTAACAAGCGTAAAAATTAATAATGAAAAAAAATTAGAACTTTTTTATAAACAAAGTTGTATTACAAAAGCAATCACAAAATATAATAAAAGAAAAACAATCATCAATTATCAATTTCCCATCATAATCAACCAGAAAGTTCTCGAAATAATTTACATTCTTTAACAAAAAATGATAATAATTTATCTGGCGATCTTCAATATATTAATTTTACAAAAAACAATTCTAATACATATTCAGTTGATAAACCAGAAAGTTCTAAAAAGAACAATTCTAAAAATAAAGGAGTGGTAATTAATGATTAAATTAAAAAAAACAATTTAAAATAATTTATCTTTGTTTAATAAATTTTATAGGATTATTATTTGTTGTTAATAATTATCAATTAATGGTGATGCAAAACAATAATTTATTAGATTCAAGAGCATCAAAGGAACATTTATATCTAAATCTAATAAACAACAAGATTTGGAGTTTGTCCGTAAAAAAACAAGAATTATTTATGTTATCTGCATCTAACGGAGATCAAAAAACTAAATCTATATTAAATAAAAGATATTTTCGTTATATAAATATGAT
>NZ_AKIL01000099.1 GCF_000309485.1 Milkweed yellows phytoplasma str. MW1 | reverse complement strand
TTTTTATTATATTATAAAAATGGATGTATTATTTTTTATTTATTTTTTCAAAGTTTTTTAGTAAAAATTTTAAAAACAAAAGAAAGTGTGAATAATTAAAATGAAACATAAACCGGAATTATTTCAAATTATTTTAGGAGCCTTTATTTTAATCTTCGGTATTCACTTCTTAGTCCAACAAGAAGATTTAACTATGGGAGGAACAGAATCCTTTTTAAATTTCTTAGACAAAATTTTAAAAAATGTTTGTGGTTTTCTAGGACCAGAAAAAAATTTTTTCGGCCATCAAATCACGATTAATTTAGTCTATATTGTGACTTTATTTTTAGGATTACATTTTTTAGGCAAAAAATTTTTTAAAAAATCTTTATTAGTGACTTTTTTAATTATCACTTTTACCACTTTATTAGGTTCTATTCCTAATTTGAAAAATATGAAAATTTTTGATCATATTTTACCTTTTTTAAAAGGCAAAGGTCATCTTAGAACAGCTTTGGTGTATTTATTAGCCAGCATTATTATGGGAACAGGAACAGGTTTAATTTTTAAAAACAAAGCTTCTATGAGCGGAACAGGTGTGGTTCAAAACATCTTAAAAGATAAATTAAAAATGCCCTTTTGGTTGATTTTATTTTTAACTGATGGTTTAGTGATCTTTATGTCGTTTTTAATCGAATTATCGACTCATCAAAGTTCAAAGATGAGCGTTGTGATTAAATACACTTTTTCTTTCGCTTCTCTTTTCGTTTCTATCTATACAATTAATAAAATCACTTTTAGAAACAAAAAGAACAAAAACTTTTTAATCAAAGAAAAACAACTAAATAAAAAAAGGGTGAGCCCCAGCAAAATAGTTCCGAATGAGAACAACTAATTTTTCTAAAACAAATACCTTTTAGAAAAAATTATTTATTAATTTACTATATGATAACATAAAAAAAAT
>NZ_AKIL01000100.1 GCF_000309485.1 Milkweed yellows phytoplasma str. MW1 | reverse complement strand
TGTATATCCAGCATCTTTTAATTCTTTAAGTGTAAAACCAAGCTTTATTTTTAAATCATAAGAATCAGCCCCTAATTTTTTAAAATCTGATATTGTTTGATAAATTTGAGTTTTGAAATATTTAATATTACCATTTTTATCTGTTTCTTTATATTTTTCTTCATTAGCATCAAATTCTTCAATAGAACCATCAATATTTTTACGTTTTCTTAATTTTTCGTTAACAGGATTATATTCCTCCCAAACACCATCAGATAAAGTTTTTTTAATTAATTTACCATGAGAACCATATTCATAAATATTATTATATTTATCTATTTTTTTTAATAAAAGACCATTATTTTTATCATATTCATAAATATTGTCATCTAAATCAATCTTTTTGACTAATTTATGAGTAAATAAATTATAATATTCTATTTCACCAGTATCTCTTATTAATTTATAAGGAGTGCTTTTTAAATCTTCTATTTCTTGTTTTAACTTTATATTTTCCTCATGTAAAGCGTTATTTAATCTTTTAGCTTCTTCAGAAATATTTTTATCTAAAGTTATTCTTCTTTCTTCGGTTTCTAAATGATATTTATAAGCCATACTACCCCAATCCAAAAAACCAAAAACAATAATGTTGCAGTAATAATAAGAAGAAAAGGCACTATTCTCCAATGTCTACCTTTCCATTCAAAAGTACTCATAATTAACTTCTCCTAACCAATTTTTAAATAATTTAATAATTTAAAATTTATTTATTCTTTATCTTCATAAGCACATAAATATGAAACATTCATTAAAAAAGAAAAGATAAAACCTAATATTATTA
>NZ_AKIL01000101.1 GCF_000309485.1 Milkweed yellows phytoplasma str. MW1 | reverse complement strand
GAATTTTATTAATGATAAAGGCGATAAAGAAGCGGATTTTATTTCTTGTGTTGTTTGGAATAAACAAGCAGAGAATTTAGTTAAATATGTTGTTAAAGGTTCTTTAATTGGTGTTGAAGGTCGAATTAAAGTTAATGTTATTAATAAAGATAAACAAGAAAAAAAATTTATTACACAAGTAGAATGTCAATCTATTCAATATTTAGATTTTAAAAAAGAAAAATAAGGAGAAAAATAATTAAAGGTTATGCAACAAATAATGATTAATATTTTTACATATATAATTTTTTCATTAGGGTTTGGTTTTGTTTATTTTATTGTTAGTTTGTCGGACATAAATTCAATTAAAAAATATAAAAAAGATGGTCATACAGCTAGACAATTAATATATGGTGGATATAAAATTAGAGATTTAAAAAAAGCTGGATTTACAGCTAAAGATTTTAAAGATTCTGGTTTTTTATCTTATGAATTAGAAGCTGCTGGATTTACAACTAAGGAATTATTAGATGCTGGATATACAGAAAAAGAATTATTAATTAGATATTAGACAATAATGAAAATGATTTTTAATTTATCTGTTTTAAAATATTTAATTTCTTTTGATTTTAAAGCTTTATTTTATTTATTATATAGTATTTTTTTTACTAA
>NZ_AKIL01000102.1 GCF_000309485.1 Milkweed yellows phytoplasma str. MW1 | reverse complement strand
CGACATCGGAGAAACTTTGTTGATAACCTTTTTGTTTTAAAATAGTTTTAAATCTTTTAGCAGTATATTGGCTGATATAAAATATCACTCCTTAAAAAGTTTTTATTTTATATAGAATATTCAAAGAGGCAAACTGTCATAAAACTGTCAGTCTTGAAAAATATATTTATATTTAGGGTGTATCTTTTTCACCCGATAACCTTGTTTCGTTTTTGTTAAGAATAATTGAAGATATTTTAAATCTTCTGGTCGGTAATAGATGATATTTAGACTTTTCTTATAGTTTGTTTTGATAGGATTATTATATTTATCTAGTTTATTGGGTTCTAATTGGTATAATTATAAGTTTTCTAGTTTATGAAGATTGATTTTGCAAATTAATTCTTTGATGATATTTTTAGATGCATTTTTATAATTGATTTGAAAAAGATGATATAGGTGTTTAAATGTGTTATTTCAACTTTTAAAAAGAGTTTAAATCTAAAAGTAATAGTTTTTGGGGCATTAATAGATGATAAATTAGTATTAATTAAGGTTATTTTTGTTTGTTTAGAAATTACAAATTATTTTTTTGGAATCGTAATAATAAAAATATAACAACAAAAAAAGAATTTTAATAAATGGTTAATGTAAGAAATAAAAAAATATTTAAAATTTTCAAATTGAGACAAACATCAAAAAAACACATAAAATTAGATAAAAAAAGACTCCCAAAAGAAGAGCCTTTTAAAAGAATAATTTTCGAATATTTATTGTAATAATTTATTTTATACTTAGCAGATCGGAAGAGCGTC
>NZ_AKIL01000103.1 GCF_000309485.1 Milkweed yellows phytoplasma str. MW1 | reverse complement strand
TGTTAATTTATTTCTTCGAAAAGATCTGCGATAACTTCTTTTTCTAGACATTTAAATCTCCTTTTGTTTAAATTTTATTTAAATAGAAAAACAACTTTATTCACTTATCACCTACTCTTTCGAGTTGATGCAATTGTAAGGTGTCTAATTTGTGAAGATTAATTTTGTCGATTAATTGTTTGATGGCATTTTTCGATTCATTTCGATAATTAATTTGAAAGATCTTATAATGGGTTTAAGGGGGGTAAATCTGAAAGCAATGGTTTTTTGTATTACTAGAAGAGAAATTTTCATTATTTAAGGTTTTTTTGTTTGTTTAATTTCATAAAAGATTTGTGGATCAACGAAGATAGTATGATTTTTAGGGTGATAATTGGCTTTTTGGTAATTTTTTTTATTTTTAGTGTGGGTTGTAATGTTCAGGTTGATCAATTCTTGTCCTAAAGTTTGAAGAAATTGTTTGATTTATCGTGATAGATTCAACGCATTTGGCTTCCCAATAACATTTAACTTTAATTATAATAATATTTATTTA
>NZ_AKIL01000104.1 GCF_000309485.1 Milkweed yellows phytoplasma str. MW1 | reverse complement strand
CGTGATATTATTCTGTTCTCTTTTTTTAAATATTTTTTTATTTAAATTGATGATTTATATTTTTTATTAAAGACTTTAAAAGATTTTGTTGCAATTCTTGCAAGATTTTATCCTTATTTAAAACCTATTTTTGAAAAAACTAGCAATAAACAAGTTTTACCAATATTAAAGAGATTTGTTAACGGTTTAACTCATAACAAATACAAATATGTTATCAAATATAATAAAATTGTTGATGCAATAAAACAAATCAATATCAATTTTACAAAAGCTTTCAACTTTAACAAGTTATAAAACTGTCTAAAAATTTTAAGCAGTGCGCTAAATTAAGTATGAGCGATTTAGGGCCTATGCGAAAAGATAATAATTTAAGGCTAAAAAAAATAAGTAGATAATTTCATATCTTTTCAAATTAAGGAAATATTTTTTTTAAATTTCAAAAAGTTTCTAAAGTTTTGGGATATCTCAATGACCAAACAATCAATCTCACTAAGTTTTAATTAAGAAATAATTTTTATTGTAAAAATTTTTTCTTTTTTTGTTTAATCAAAAGTTTTTTATATTATAATGAAATAGTCAATAATATAAAAATTAACATTTTCCAATATTTAT
>NZ_AKIL01000105.1 GCF_000309485.1 Milkweed yellows phytoplasma str. MW1 | reverse complement strand
AAAATAATGACTTTAAGACAATTATTAACACTTATTGCTTTAAGTGGAATATGTGTGTTTGCCAGTTATAGGTATGTGTTTATAAATAAATAATATATTATGTAAGAATAACATTAATTATTTAATGGTGTTAAAAAACATTTAAAGAGTTATAATGGTTGATATAATTCAAAATTATAAGATAAATTGGTGTTAAGATGCAAAAATTTTGACAAAAATTAAAAGGAGAATTATTAAATATTATAATTGTTTCTCATTCTAAAAAGAAAAATTCCTACCAACAAGCAAATCAACACCCCAAAAAACAAACTCTATTTGTATACCCTCAAATTTTAGATGAAATAAAAAAAGTTTAAAAAAGATTTTTTTCTTTTTTTTCTTAATATATAAAATATAATGTTATTGAGATA
>NZ_AKIL01000106.1 GCF_000309485.1 Milkweed yellows phytoplasma str. MW1 | reverse complement strand
ATTTTTTTTATGTTATCATATAGTAAATTAATAAATAATTTTTTCTAAAAGGTATTTGTTTTAGAAAAATTAGTTGTTCTCATTCGGAACTATTTTGCTGGGGCTCACCCTTCTTCTATAAATTCTTTTTTATTATTTTTATATCTTATGGTTTGAATTAATTTATTAGTATTAGAATCATATTTATAACATTCAATATATTCAATTTCATCTCCATTTGGTTTATATTGAACCCATCTAACAATTTGTCTAGTTTTTTCATTAACTTCTTTTATATGATCTATTTTTGTTTGCGTTTTATCTTTATAAATTATTTTTTTTAATAAATATTCATTTTTTTCTTCTTTATTTTGGGGTATTTGTTTTGGAGAATTATTATAATCACAAATTATGAGTATTAAAACAATAATACTTATAATAAATATACTTAATCTGATTAATATTTTTTTATTTTTATAATTCATACTGTAAATTTATAATTCTTTT
>NZ_AKIL01000107.1 GCF_000309485.1 Milkweed yellows phytoplasma str. MW1 | reverse complement strand
ATTATTTTATTTTTATTTTTTATATTATTCACGTAAAATTAGATTAAATGAGAAGTATCGTAATTTCGCCATTATGTTATATATGATTTCCTTTTTCTTAGGCATATTAAGTATTTGTAATAAATACAAGTTGGCCCCCATATGGATGTATAGTTTGTATTTAGAATTAGGTATTTTTCATTTAATTTCTGGTTCTTTAATTTGTTTGTTAGCTTTACAAGATATTATATTGATACTTTTATTGAAGAACAAATACCTCAAAAATATGAATGGCTTTTGATTTATCTTTTATTTATATCTTTTTTCCAAATACTTGTTAGTCTTTGGTATTTAGTTGAAATGTTTATAAGAAATAAAAAAACTATATAATTTTTAATAGATAGAATTGAAAATTTTGAAAAATGGAAAAATGATTGTGAAAAAAAATCTTTTGAAAAACTTTATTTGAAAGAATATGAATATTATTGTGATTTAGAGAATTTTTATAAAACTTATAAAGAAAGATGTTGGTACCATAATTTAGTATGTTGAGTTAATTTGATTTGCATCGTTATTTTCCTTTTCTAAAGACTGAGATGAGATTTATTTAAAGAAATAATAAATAAATTTAATTATAT
>NZ_AKIL01000108.1 GCF_000309485.1 Milkweed yellows phytoplasma str. MW1 | reverse complement strand
TATTATTTTATTTAAAAAATTTTCATTTCCTTCAATTTGTTCTTTCCATTGATCTTTTGCTTCGATTTCTAAAGGCAAAAGAAAAAAAATAACCATAGCGACAAGTAAAAACAAAAGCAAAGAAAAAAATAATTGCTTAATCGCTTTTTTATCTAAATATTTATAAATTAAATAAGGAGTTATGCAAGCCCACCATGCAAAAGAACCAAAATAAACTATTATCATAAGAGAATAAAAACTGTGATACTCAATTTTAATGTATAAATCTAAAATTCTTTTTGTTTCTTCATTCACAATTTTTCTAGTAAAAACTTGGAAAAAATGAGTTTTATAAATTATTTCCGAAGAAATAAAATAAACCAATTGATAAGCAATGATTAAAAATAGTACACCTAATATAAAATTTTTTAATTTTATTTTTTCTTCTTCTCTTATTTTAAAATTTTCCCTTCACTAAGCAATTGATTAAAAATAAAATAAAAATTTAACTTTATTATAATACATTTTGATTATAAAATAAAAAAAATAATTTAAACTTTAAAAAAAATTAAAGAAAAATTTCTTTTTTAAATGTGCATAACTTTTTTTATCGTAAATAAAAAGAATGTTTTTTTAAGTCTTTTTATAACATTTAAAAATTATTTTTTGTGCATAACTTTTTTTAATTCAAAAATAAAAAAATCATTTTCACTTATTTTTAATCTTTTTTAAAAAAGTATTTTTCTTCTCTTAAAATATTGGAAATTTAATTCTTTGCACAAAGGAAAAACAATTGTGCATAACTCCTTTTTCAATGTGCATAACTTTTTCTTCTTCAATGTAAATGAATGTTTTTAAAATCTTTTTTTATCTTTTTTTAAAAAAGATTTTTTGTGCATTCGTTTGTGCATAACTTTTTTAAAATCATTCATTTCATAATTCTTTGCACATTTTTTTATTAAAAAAATATTTTCTATTTTTTCACTCTTTCTGAAAATAAAAAGATCATTTTTCAAAAGATGAATTTTATAACTTTTTCCAAAAAAGAAAAAAATTTTTACATCATCAAAAAATGTGCATAACTATAAAAAAATGTGCAATTAATAAGCAAAGATTGTGCAATTATTTTTTTTTTATCCTCTAAAAATGAATTTTTTTTTAATTCTTTGCACATTTTTT
>NZ_AKIL01000109.1 GCF_000309485.1 Milkweed yellows phytoplasma str. MW1 | reverse complement strand
TAATGAAAAAAATACTTTGTTAGTTTGAAAAGATATGAAATTATCACTTAATTTTAAGTTTTAAAGAATAATTTTAGAGATAAAAGTTGTCTAAAAAAAAAGAAACAGCGCATTGTGATCGGATGATTTTTATGCGAAGATATAATAATCTTTTCTTGTGTTAAATTTACTTAACTAATTATTAATTAATGGAGGGAATTATGTTATTATTATATTATTAGCATATTTTTTTATGAAGCAATAAAGTCCTTTAAAAAAGCCTTTCTTTTTCTTATTGATCTTAATTATTGGACTTCTATGAAAAAATAAAAATATAAAAAACAGCTAATTTAGGCTCATAAATAATTTTTTTAAATTTATTTAGAAGGTTGGTTTTTATTATTAAACATATTATTAAACACTCAATAAAATCATTAAACAAAGTTTAAATTAAACTAATTAAACCAATAAAGAACAATTTTAATCATTACTTCTTTCTTTTCATAAAAGAGGCAATACTCATTAATATTCAAAAAAATAGTAAAAAAGGCCTGAATTTTGAATATTATTAAAATAGATA
>NZ_AKIL01000110.1 GCF_000309485.1 Milkweed yellows phytoplasma str. MW1 | reverse complement strand
ATAATCAAAATATATTTTATTCCCTTAATTTTATTGACGATTTTGCTCCTTATTAAAAAAATTTTCTATTATTTATAAAAAATTTAAAGTTTTTACACAAATCTTTAAATTTGAGTTAGTGAGAAAAATTTTAGTATTTTGGAAATTATCCTTATCTAAAAAATAATTAATTTTGATTATTATAACCCTGTATACGGATTTTATTAGTATAAATTAACAAAATAATAGAACAAATAAAAGTCAAAGCAATAATAATCATTATTAAAATATATTGATTTGCAGTTTCTTGAACTTTTAATTGTTTTTTTAATTCTTTTAATTTTATTTTATATTTATCCATTGAAATAGATTGTGAATTATCGGCTTCTGTGGTTTTTCTTGACAAATCTTTTTCAATTTGTTTTAATTCTGTTCTTTTTGTTTCGATTTTTTTTTGTAAATCATTAATTTTTTGTTCTTTAATTGAGAGTTTTTTTTGATATTTATTGTTTTGTTCGTCTAAAGGAGCTTTTTTTTCTTCAAGCGCTTTAATCTCTTGATAAAGTCGTTCTTTTTCTTTTTTTAAAGATTCGTTCCCTAAAGTTTCTAGCATTTCATCAATTTTTTTGATAAAAGGAATCGGTTCTGGAAGAAAAAAAATT
>NZ_AKIL01000111.1 GCF_000309485.1 Milkweed yellows phytoplasma str. MW1 | reverse complement strand
ATAAAATTAAAATGTTTTTTTATTTAATTGATCTAAATTATTATTTTGGAGCGGACGAGGGGAATTGAACCCCCGTCTCATGCTTGGCAAGCACGTATAATAGCCACTATACGACGTCCGCGTTCTTTAAGTCAAGAATTTCGTTTTTTAAAAAAATAATTTCTAAAAAACTACAACATATATATTAACAAAAAAATAAGAAAAATTTAAAACAAAATGATTGGTGCCCTTAACGAGAATCGAACTTGTATTTCATCATTACCATTGATGTGTTTTGCCATTAAACTATAAGGGCTATAAGGGCTTTTGACGCTCTTGTATTATTTTATCATATAAAACCTAATTTAAGAAAAAATGTTATAATTAATTGCTAAAAAAAATTTTTCTTTCATTTTATTAACATTTTTTATAAATATTTGTTCACTTTCCAAATAAATAATATATAATAAAAGAGGTTAATTTAAACTAATTTTAATAAAGAGGAGTTTTTAACAATGGCACCACAAAATGAACAAAAAAGATTTCAGGGTGAAGTAAAGTGGTTTAGAATTGATATGGGGTATGGTTTCATCCAACTTATTACTGACAAACCTAAAGTAGAAGGAAAAACAGACGACGAAATTTTCTTTCATTTCACAGCTATCCAATTAGACAACAGCGAATGCAGAACAGAAGGACATCGTTCTTTAAAATCCGGTGAAAAAGTTGAATTCACTATTAAAGAAATTGACGGACGTACACAAGCTGTTGATATCGTTAAAGTAAAATAATAATTCATTAATTTGAAATATATTTTAAAAAAAGACTTTAAAAGTCTTTTTTTTTAATGTATAATATGTTTTTATTAT
>NZ_AKIL01000112.1 GCF_000309485.1 Milkweed yellows phytoplasma str. MW1 | reverse complement strand
TTTCTTGAATCCATAAGACTTTTTATCCTCTTATGTTTTAGGTTTTAACCTTGACTTTTAGGAAAATCCAAGTTACTCTTATTAACTACATGAATTCTTTAGGGACGCTAACCTTAGCATTAACTTATAAGTTTTTACCTCATAAGGTAGGTAAATACCGTTTAGCCAGGTGAGTTAAGATGTTGGTATTGAAACCAGGAAGGGGTTTTTACCTCTTGATAATACAAATAATCTGGTATTTTAATTATTTGTTCCCATCTTACAAGTCGTTTCAGTTCCTTTCGATTTGGTTTACTTAT
Organism: Milkweed yellows phytoplasma str. MW1; assembly: GCF_000309485.1. Taxonomy (GTDB): domain Bacteria; phylum Bacillota_I; class Bacilli_A; order Acholeplasmatales; family Acholeplasmataceae; genus Phytoplasma. Next base: position 775 of record NZ_AKIL01000112.1, on the reverse strand, counting down.
TACTCCTCTTTTTGCTTTTAGGTCCATTTCAGGACTTCTCCTTGGAATTCTTTTCTTCTTGCGGTCTCGTCTTGGTTATGAACTTAACCTCAATCCGCTTTTATTCTCTGCTGTAATCTATCATTCTTTCGTTTGATAAACCAAGAATATGAAGTATGTGATTATCACACATTGCAATTCGTTAATTTGCTGTTAATAAGGCCTCTTTGGCGCCCATACCACAAGAAAACAAACTGCCTAACATAAATCCTAAACTAAATAAATGTTCATTCATGTTTTTCTTCCTTTTTTCCAATATTTTGTGTTAAAGTTTCTATTTGTTCTCTTAATTTGTGGTTAGAACTTTTTATCTTTTCAAGCTTTTGTAATAGTAATTGGAGGTTTTCTTCTTGTTTAGCCTCTTTTTTTGCTAAATGTTTTAATTTTCTTTGCTTAAAAAACAAACCCATAATGATGTCTTTCACAAAAACAATAATATTAATTAATAATTGAAAAACAGGTTTAAACCCTGTTATAAGCAAGACAGTAAAAATAGTGGTTTGCATAGTATCTATTCGATGGGCCAAAATTTCCTCAACCGCAAATCCTTTAATAAATTTGAGGCAAAAATCGCTTATATTTAAAAACAAAGCCATAATAAACATTTTTATTTTCAATAACCAATTCAACATAAGGTTTATTCCTTTCTGGTTTTTATTCCAATTCTTTTAATAATTTGTTTATTTGTGCGATAATAAATAATTTGTCCTTTTTATCAACCTTTTTATTGGTAGTT
>NZ_AKIL01000113.1 GCF_000309485.1 Milkweed yellows phytoplasma str. MW1 | reverse complement strand
TTTAAATAAAAAGGAGTTCTATTAAATTAAAAAACGAAAGGATTTAAACCAATGAAAGCATGGAAACCACCTCAAAAAAATAAAAATCAAAATAAAAAAACTTCATCTCAAAAGAAAAATACTACTATTAAAAAGACAACTAATCAACCTTTAAATACTAAAACGCCTTTAATTATTCAAACCCAACCAACAGAAAGCAAAACCAGTTTAATCAAAAAAATAGGTAACATATTTATCGCTTTATTGCCTATTCTGATTGTTTTAAGTCTCTTATATACGGTTTTATTTATCTTTTTTCCTAATGCTTTTGCTCAGTTAGGCAAATTCGGTCAAGGTATTGTGGATACAACTAAAGACCTCGGCCGAGGTGCTGTGAATAAAACTAACGAAATTATTTATTATATTTATGACGGAGCTAAAGATTTGGGTAAAAATGGTCTAAATTTGCCTGATAAAGCAGCTCACATTTTTGCTGTAATAGCGCCAGCTTTAGCTTTAATAGGAGTTGGTTTATTGTGTTTGGCTATTCCTGTCGTAGGCCCAGCTATGGGGGGAACTTTGATGGCAGCTGGTGCAATATACTTTTTAAAAAATTTGTTTTTTCCTCCTAACAATACTCCTCCTGCTAATAAAATCCCTCCTAC
>NZ_AKIL01000114.1 GCF_000309485.1 Milkweed yellows phytoplasma str. MW1 | reverse complement strand
TCTTTTTGAAGGGTTCCTATATATTTATCTAATTCATTTAAAATGACGTTCGATAAGATAGGTGAAATAATCCCTCCTTGGGGTGTTCCCGCCATGGTTTCTGTGTATTGTCCTTGTTTCGTGACCCCACTTTTAACCATTCTAGCCACTAGTCTTTTGACTTTATATTTTGAGATATCTTTATCCATGATTTCATATAGCATTTTATGATTTACCGTATCAAAAAAATCTTTTAAATCGATTTTGATAAACCAATTAATCCCCTTAAATCTCTGTTTAAAACGTTTTAAACAATCATGTGTCGATTTTCCAGGTCTAAATCCATAGCTGAATTCGGAGAATTTTGGTTCGTAATATGCTTCCAATTGTTTTCTTATGACTTCTTGAATGACCCTATCTTTGATGGTGGGAATTCCCAGAGGTCTTAGTTTACAATTTGGTTTGGGGATTTCTATTCTTTTTACTGGTGAAGGTTTATATGTTCCTTCTCTTACTTCTTTATTCCATTTTTGGAGCTTCTTTAAATCCACTCCGTCGATGGTTTGGAAGTCAACCCCAGCCGTTCCAGCTCCTTTATTAGATGCTATTTTATTAAAAGCCATATAGTAACTTTCAATATTGTTAGTAATCCATTGAAAAGTACGCTTTGGAACGTTCTTGTTGTTTTTTGATCTCGTCTCAATTCTGTTTAAATGCGTAGTTAGTTTTGAAATTTTACTTTCCTTTGATAGCATATAGCCACCGCCCTTCTACGCCTTTTAAACTCGAAATATTATT
>NZ_AKIL01000115.1 GCF_000309485.1 Milkweed yellows phytoplasma str. MW1 | reverse complement strand
TTTGTTTTTCTTTAAGTTCTTTAATGGTATTTAAAGCGTTTTTATAAGCGGTTGTCAGCTCTTTATCTTTTAATTCTTCTTCTTTAATTTTGATATTTTCTTCTAAAATTTTTATTTGATTGATATATAAATCTAGACATTCTTGTTTTTCGTTATTTATTGTTTCTGGAATAGTTTCCTTTTGGTCTTGAGTTTGAAAATGGTTTTTAAACCATAAACTACTAATAATTACCACTGTTAAAAGCAGGGCGATAACTAACCACCAATTAAACAATTTTCTAGTTTTAGATAATGGTTTTGCTGAATTTTTTTTATTAATAGCCATCTTTTTTATCCTTCTCTTTCTTGGTTTATTGTTTCATTTATTTGTGGGTTATCTTTTTTATGATTAATATGAAGATTTTTAATAATTAAGGAAATATCTTCTAAATTTTTATCTTTGTTCTTTGGATGAGGGGTAATATGATTAGTAAAAAAAGTCTTTTTCAGTAAAAAGAAAATCGCGATAGATCAAATGCGTTTCAAGATCGCTCCTTATTACAAATTGGCCCCGCACAACACCGTACGAGCAAGTTTCCAAGCATACGGCGTTTATAATATTCCTAGTTTTCGACGATTTAAAATTTATTTATGGATAAAACGTTTTGTTTGTGTTTTTTGAACCATCCAAATGATTTTATTTGTTGGTTCGTTATTTTTTGATGACAAGTTTTGCATAATACCTTTGTTTCTTTGTTTCTAATACTTTGCATATTCTTGTCTCTTACTGTTTTCTTATGATGAATTTCCAGTGGAACTCCTTCTACTAAACAGTTTTCACATTTAACAGCTTGCAATCTATCCGTTAACTTAGTTCTACCTTTGTAGATATTTGCTTTTATTACTAAGTTCGTGTCCTTATTCTGAAACTTCCTTAATTTTTTAACAAAATCCCAACTAAATAGCGGCCAAGTATCATATTTGGTTTTATCTTTGGTTTCATATTGGATACCAAAACTTTTTCCTATTTGATACCGCTTTCGGACAGTTGCAATTGAACTTTTATCCTTTCCAGCAAGAGTTTTTAATAGAGAATATGTCGCATAGTAATACCATTTGCCTAATTGAGAGATGTTTGATATATAACTATAATAATTTATAAATCCATTCATGATGGCCTTATAAGTTCTTATTATTTCTAGTTTCTCAAAACTGATCAGGGATTTATCGTGGATAATTTTATTATTCTTATTTATCCATCCTAATTCCTTAGCTTTCCCCTCAATTAGTTTCCTATTCATTTTAAGTTGTGGTACTCCATTATAGCTTGATTTGGTTAATCTCTTTTTTAGTTCATCTTTTGTCGGACTCACCGACAAATTATATCCTAGGAAGTTGATTCCATTTCTTGTCTTCTGAATTTTTGATTTATCTTCTGAAACATTTAATTTCAATTCATCTTCGATAAATTCAATTACCATTTTCTTAATTTGATGTGGTAAGGTATTGCTTTGACAACTTATCCCAATAATGAAATCATCTGCATATCTCAA
>NZ_AKIL01000116.1 GCF_000309485.1 Milkweed yellows phytoplasma str. MW1 | reverse complement strand
ACAAGAAAAAAACGCTTTAAATGAAGAAATAACAGCATTAAAAAATAATTTAACTCACAATACAGAACAATTAACTTTAAAAAATAAAACCATTGCCGATAATCAGCAAAAAATAACTACTTTAGAAGAACAACTAAAAACAACAACTAAAAAACAAAACCAAGATTTAGAACAATTAAGACAAGAAATTGAACAAAAAGAAAATATTATCCAAACGAAAGAACAAAATCTAGTCCATAATCAACAATTATCAACACAAGAAAAAGGACTTTTACAAACTGAAATTGACACTTTAAAACAAAATTTACAAACAAATAAAATTAATTTTGAAGCTCAACTAGTATTGAAAGATGAAGAAATAAACCGTTTGAATAAAGATAAACACTTGTTAGAAGAAAAATTAGATCAAACCCAAGAAGAACAAAATAATTTAAGAGCTCAACACGAACAAGCTTTACAAGAAATTGCTACGCAAATTGAATATTATAAAAAAAATGTAGTTGAATTAGAACAAGAAGCTCTCCATTTAAAACAACAATTAGCTATTAATCAAGAACAGCAAACACAACATCAACAAGCATTGTTAACTAAACAACAACAGTTAAATAACTTAAATGAAAAAATAATCTCTTTAATAAACCAGAAAATGACTTTAGAACAAGCAATAAGCAATTTAAGTCAAACTTACAAAGAATGGGAAAAAACCACTTTCGCTTATAATCCTGATTTATTAAAAAATTTATCAAATAACTCCTCGTCTTCAGAGTATACGAAAAACAATGATAGATATTTTTATTCTAATAAACCATTTTCTGTAACTATAAAGCCTAATTTAAAGATAGATGATAATAATGCTGGTAATATGCAATATGCAAAAGCATTAGCACAAATAGAAAAACGCGAAGCCAAAACTTTCAATAGTTTTAAACACACTATTAATGGCCAGGATTATTATTATATTAATATATATCTTCAAAAACATGATAATAATAAAATAGATATTTGGAACTATGATCGTTGTATAACTCGCATTGAAAATAATAGCGGACATGATTTAAATTATTTTGATATCTCTTTCGGTGAAAATGCTAAAAATATTTCTTTATCGCCTCCTCCTGTTGAAGCTATAAATGCATTATCTATTAAA
>NZ_AKIL01000117.1 GCF_000309485.1 Milkweed yellows phytoplasma str. MW1 | reverse complement strand
TGCTGTAATCTATCATTCTTTCGTTTGATAAACCAAGAATATGAAGTATGTGATGATCACACACATTGCAATTCGTTAATTTGCTGTTAATAAGGCATCTTTGGCGCCCGAACCCAATAGTATGGAGGTATTGTTTGGGTTTTAAAAAAATCTTTCCAACTCGGACAATCAGGATTTAAAGGACATTTAATTTCTAACAAAGTCTTGGTTTCTTCGTTATAACCATCTAAAGAAGCAGACATTAAATATCTGGTAAACACGGCAGGAACATATTTTAACCCTTGACAAAAACAATAAAAATTTCTTGCTTTTGGTTCAGTTTTTTTACCATGCTCCACTGCCTCATTAGTAATAAAATCGCTCCCAAATACTTTTTTAAAAAGTAAGTCCTCTTTGGTTTCATAAGGATTGAGCCCCATTATTGTTCCTACTTCGGAAGCATTTATAAATTTTTTACGATGGCGGAACCATTCCCAGCTATTTTGGTTTAATGCTACTTTAAGAGAGGGGATAGCAAAAATATTT
>NZ_AKIL01000118.1 GCF_000309485.1 Milkweed yellows phytoplasma str. MW1 | reverse complement strand
TCTTGCCAACTAGGGCCATCAGGATTTAAAGGGCATTTGATTTCTAACAAAGTTTTTGTTTCTTCATTATAACCATCCAAAGAAGCGGACATTAAACCTCTGGTAAAAACCACGGGAACATATTTTAATCCATGACAAAAACAATAAAAATTTCTTGCTTGTGGTTCAGTTTTTTTTCCATGTTCCACTGCTTCATTAGTAATAAAATCGCTCCCAAATACTTTTTTAAAAAGTAATTCCTCTTTGGTTTCATAAGGATTTAAACCCATTATTGTTCCTATTTCTGAAGCATTGATAAATTTTTTACGATGGAAACCATTCCCA
>NZ_AKIL01000119.1 GCF_000309485.1 Milkweed yellows phytoplasma str. MW1 | reverse complement strand
TATTATCTCCACCTCAACCCTGTACGTAAAACTTTAAGTCTTTACACTGAGAAGTTTAACACAGGAGGCGAATATAAATATAGTGACGATTAATTAATTATTTTTTGTTCTTAGCAAGACATTAAACTGTTGAAAAAACTTTAAAAATCATAGGGTGTATATAATTTTTAAAGAAATTTAATAATTGTATGATGAATTTTGTGATGATTATTTAAAACACTTTTACCTCCATTTTTTGATGGGGGGTAAAATATATATATTATATACTTAAATAAATTAATTAAAAAA
>NZ_AKIL01000120.1 GCF_000309485.1 Milkweed yellows phytoplasma str. MW1 | reverse complement strand
GTTGTTGTAGCGATTTCTTTGATTAAATCTTTTTTGCCACATGTGGTGACCTTTTTTTTGTTTTTTTTAGCCATTTTTTTGATTCCTCTTTCTTTTTTAATTTATTATTGATGTTGATTTTTTTTATTTTCAGTTAAACGAGCTAAATCAACCATCTGTCTGCTTTTTTCTAATTCTTGTTGAAAAGCTTCTGCTTCGATGATCATTTTTGCTATAAAACTTTTATCTAAAACCACTTCTTGATTACGGAAAAGTTTGTCATTCACGAAAACAAAAAAATAACCTTTTTCTAAACCACTACAATAAAGTTGACATTGTATTTGGGCCCAATAAAATGGAGGTATTGTTTGTGTTTTAAAAAACTCTTGCCAACTCGGACCATCAGGATTTAAAGGACATTTGATTTCTAACAAAGTTTTGGTTTCTTCGTTGTAACCATCCAAAGAAGCGGACATTAAGCCTCTGGTGAAAACGACGGGAACATATTTTAACCCATGACAAAAACAATAAAAATTTCTTGCTTTTGGTTCAGTTTTTTTTCCATGTTCCACTGCTTCATTAGTAATAAAATCACTTCCAAATACTTTTTTAAAAA
>NZ_AKIL01000121.1 GCF_000309485.1 Milkweed yellows phytoplasma str. MW1 | reverse complement strand
AAAATAATATTTTTAACAATGCATAAATATACATTAATTACCTATTTATAATTATTGTACCTATATTTAATTTTAACAGATAAAAAAATAATTTCAACGCGTAAATGGAATTATTGATCCATTTTTTTAAAAAGAATGTTTTTTTCTTCTTAATCGGCAACCTTTTTTAAAAAAAGTATTTCTTTAAGATGTCAAATAATAAGAGGTTTTATTAAAAAAAACTTTTATTATTTATTTTGTTTTATTCTAAATTTAATTTAATTTGGTCTAATTCTTGTATTGAATCAACATTTTTAAGCGCTACAGTAACTAATTGAGTTAATAAATTAGAATCTCTTGATTTAAAAACCATTAATTTTTGTCCTACTTGTAATCATTATTTGGTTTGTTGATCTGTTAAGGCGGGAATAGTAGGCAAATTATTTTTTAAAAAGTTTTTCACTTTTTCTTGATATTATGAACGATTTAAAACCGCATACAAAATAACCATCCATTCTTGAAATAAATAATTTTTTTACTCATTCTTAAAAATTAACCTTGAAAAAAAGGTTAGTTTTTTGAGCTTTTTTAGAATAAAATAATATAAT
>NZ_AKIL01000122.1 GCF_000309485.1 Milkweed yellows phytoplasma str. MW1 | reverse complement strand
GAACATGGTCATATGTATTGATAAAGGGTACTACGTATAAAACGACTAAGTAAGTTCTCTAGTAGATCATTGTGTTATTAAATCTCTTTATTATATGTTACTTGTATATTTCTTATTTATCACTTTTTTGTTTTTTATATAGTTAAAAATATTGACCCTGATATCTTACTATTTGAAAATAGTTTACGTATTACTAAATAAATTTTCCGGTTTACGAGTATTATATAGGTAAAATATGCCACTATTGGAAGCTATAG
>NZ_AKIL01000123.1 GCF_000309485.1 Milkweed yellows phytoplasma str. MW1 | reverse complement strand
AATGTTAATTTATTTCTTCTAAAAGATTTACGATAACTTCTTTTTCTAGACATTTAAATCTCCTTTTATTTAATTTTTATTTAAATAGAAAAACAACTTTATTCACTTATCACCTACTCTTTCAAGGCCAAATAATCTTTCGCAATAAGAAGTCTCTTCTTTCGTCTTATATCAATATATCAATTTTTAACGTTATTTCTTTTTTAAACTTAATTATAAAAATACCCTCAATCTATGAATTATTCCTTCTTTAGGTATTAAAAAAATAATATTGATTTTTAGTAAAAGAAAAAAATCATTAAAAAACATATTTTAATGCAATTAAATAATTAAAAAATAATTAATTCCATTAAAATATAAAAGAG
>NZ_AKIL01000124.1 GCF_000309485.1 Milkweed yellows phytoplasma str. MW1 | reverse complement strand
AAACCAAACTGTTTATTTTAATTAATAAACAATTTGGTTCAATTAGTTGTTTCCTTTTGGATCCACTTTTGTGGGGCACCTCAAACCTCTTAAAAACAATTATCTTCTTTTACGCCTTAAACACTAATATATCAACTTCCATCATATAAAAAAATTTAAAAAAGGTAAATTAAAAAGTTGACTTTTAATTTTAAAAGTTTATAATATAGACATGAATATAAACTTTTAAAAATATAAAAAAAGTAATTAAAAGTTGAT
>NZ_AKIL01000125.1 GCF_000309485.1 Milkweed yellows phytoplasma str. MW1 | reverse complement strand
AGCCCATAAATAATACAAAACTTTAGCGCCCTGCCCCATTTGTTTTAATTGCTCTAAAGTAAAAGTATTATTAGCCCCTTCTCTTTGTCCCCCATCAAAATAAGCTAATAAAAAACCTTGTGGAGGTGGTTCTTTAACGCGGTAATTAAATTCAACCATTTTATCATTGATCTGATTATTATATAGCGCATAAGTAAAAGTACTTTTAAAAGTTTTATCTTTAAAATGATGCCCTAACCAACCTAAAGCATCTTTCATAGTAGCATTTTGCCCTAAATAAACGTGATAAACTTTCATATCAGTAATAGTAGTAGTTTCTTCAAGAGGTTTTATTTGTTCATAAAATAAACTGTTGATGGTTTCGTTTTGTGGTTT
>NZ_AKIL01000126.1 GCF_000309485.1 Milkweed yellows phytoplasma str. MW1 | reverse complement strand
TATAGAAGAAAAATTAAAAAATACTCAATTAACTTCTACTGATAAAACTACTCTTAATAATGACAAAATTAGTAAAGAAAATAGAATTCAAACCATTGATGATAAAATAGCTCAAATAGCTGCTAAAATTAATTTAAAACAAGATCTTGCTGCCTATCAAAGAGAAATAGAAGATCCTAATACGCAAGCAGAATTAAAACCTCATTTAAATGAATGCATTCAACATTTACAAGACCAATTAGCTAAATTAAATTAATATTAGTAAATACCAATGAGTCAATTAACTTTTATTGAAAAGATTGCTTTATATTTTAGTTGCCTTTTGTTAGGTTTTGGTCTTCATGC
>NZ_AKIL01000127.1 GCF_000309485.1 Milkweed yellows phytoplasma str. MW1 | reverse complement strand
ATAAACCAGAAAATGACTTTAGAACAAACAATAAGCAATTTAAGTCAAACTTACAAAGAATGGGAAAAAACCACTTTCGCTTATAATCCTAATTTATTAAACAATTTATCAAATAACTCGTCTTTCGAATATAAGCAAAACAATGATAGATATTTTTATTCTAATAAACCATTTTCTGTAACTATAAAGCCTAATTTAAAGAAAGAGAGTATGCAACAGGCAAAAGCGTTAGCACAAATAGAAACACGCGAAGCCAAAACTATCAATAGTGTTAAACACACTATTAATGGCCAGG
>NZ_AKIL01000128.1 GCF_000309485.1 Milkweed yellows phytoplasma str. MW1 | reverse complement strand
AAAAGATGAAAAACATGGTACACGAGTATATTCTTTTTTATAACCAAAAGAGAATGATGCAAAGTTTAAAATATTTTTCACCGCAATTCTTAATCAAACAATTAAACAAAAAAAAAACCAATAAATTTAAATTAAGCCATTTTTATTAATGCCCTTCTTTTTTAAAAAGGAAGGTTTTTCTTGTTGTTTAAAAAAACATATGCATCTTGTTTGCAATAAAAGCCCATAAAAATGGTTATTTTTAAATTATTTTTGATCAAACTGGCTTCAAAAAGCTTTTTTAAATGATCTTTTTTATCGAAGCAATCCTTT
>NZ_AKIL01000129.1 GCF_000309485.1 Milkweed yellows phytoplasma str. MW1 | reverse complement strand
AAAATAAATAAAATAAAAGTAAATTCCAAATTTCATTCCTGTTTAAGAATTTTATTTATTGTTAGTATATTTAGTGGATCATATTGGATACCTGATTTATTATTATCTGAAGAAAATAAATCTTTTTGGTTTTTAATGTGTAATTTATTAGAATCTTTTTTTATTTTAATTTTATATACTTTAATTTGGGTAAATTATTTAAATAAATTAGATCGTTTTATTGAACAAAAAATACCAAAAAAATATGAATGGGTTTTAGTTTATTTTTTATTTGAAGCTTTTGTAATGTGTTTTATGGAGATTTTATTT
>NZ_AKIL01000130.1 GCF_000309485.1 Milkweed yellows phytoplasma str. MW1 | reverse complement strand
CCGATCTGCTACATGTAGATATATGGCTTTACATAATAATGATAATTATTATCTCATCGGCGAAAGAGTAAAAGTTGAAAACGAAAAAGAAATAGGAGTTGTTACTCGTATTGATTTTGACAATGGACTTATTTATGTTTTATTTAAAAGAATGAGAGAAGTTATTTATAATTATCCTGAAGTTTTAGAAAATAATATTATTAAACCTTTTTTATTGAAAAAATAATCTTTTCTATTAAATTAAATTTTTATTTTAATGTCGTTTTATCAAAGAAATAGTTGTTTTTATAAAGGCTATTTTTTTTATTTATTAAAAAAATATTA
>NZ_AKIL01000131.1 GCF_000309485.1 Milkweed yellows phytoplasma str. MW1 | reverse complement strand
GCTGTAATCTATCGTTCTTTCGTTTGATAAACCAAGAATATGAAGTATGTGATTATCACACATTGCAATTCGTTAATTTGCCGTTAATAAGGCCTCTTTGGCGCCCAATAATAATTAATAAATTTTTGTGGACGTTATTTATAAATGTTTGTGGGTAGAATGATTGAATATTATTTGGTTTAACTGTTATAACTTCCTTTTCTTTTTTTTTAACAAATAAAAAACCACATTAAGTGGTTTAGTTAGTTATTTGTTTATTTTCTTTGAATAGGAGTCCAAACAATCGATATCACTAAGCCTAATAAATTGACCTTTTATCTCTTTAAGTCTTTAAGGTTCAATAAATAAAAAAAAAATAAACAAATTTGATATAATTATTTATATTAAATATCATATTTTATCATCTTTTTTTTATGTTTTTTTAAAAAAAAAGATGATAAAGAATTCATGATAAATTTTAATAAATCTTACTCAACTACAAGGTGAATATAAATTATGAAAGTAGGAATTGTAGGTTTACCTAATGTTGGTAAATCAACTTTATTTAATGTTTTAACTAATATGAATATTTTAGAAGCGAATTATCCTTTTGCCACTATAGATCCTAATGTTGGTATCGTTCCCATTCCAGACCAACGTTTAAACCATTTAGCCAGTCTTTTTCAATCTCAAAAAATTATTCCCACCCAAATTGAATTTATCGATATTGCTGGTTTGGTAGAAGGAGCTTCGAAAGGAGAAGGTTTAGGTAATAAATTTTTAGGTCATATTCGTAATGTAGATACTATTTGTCATGTCGTAAAATGTTTCGAAGACCCTAATATTATGCATGTCAGAGACCATATGAATCCTATTGAAGAAAGTAATATTATTGAAACAGAATTAATTTTATCTGATTTAGAACAAATAGAAAAACGTTTAGCGAAAATAAATAAACAAAAAAAAGCTAAAAACGATAAAGAGACTTTACAAGAACAAGAATTATTAACCAGAATTAAAGAACATTTAGAAAAAGAAAAACACGTCACGGAAATACAGTTCACTCCTGAAGAAAAATTAATTATTAAAAATTTTAATTTATTGTCTTTAAAACCTATGATGTATATTGGTAATTTTCATGAAAAAGATTTAAAAGATTTAGGCCAGAACCCTTTTTTCCAAGCTATGATGACATACAGTCAAAACAAACACCGCCAATTCGTCCCTCTTTCTATCTTGTTAGAAAAAGAATTATCCGTTTTAGAGGAAGCAGACCGTCAATCTTTCTTACAAGAGTATAATTTAAAAGAATCCGCGCTCCAAAACGTGATTCAACAAAGTTATCAATTATTAGGTTTAGAAACTTATTTCACTACCGGAAAAGACGAAACGAAAGCTTGGTCTTTTGCAAAAGGTTCCACCGCTCCCCAATGTGCTCGCTTAATCCATACAGATTTTGAACGTGGCTTCATTAGAGCCGAAGTTTATAATTATCAAGATATCCAAACCTTAAAGTCTTTAACCAAAATTAAAGAAAAAGGTAAATTAAGACTAGAAGGTAAGAATTACTTAGTCCAAGACGGAGATATCATTGTTTTTCATTTCAATGTTTAGGAAACCGCCCATCAGTTTTTCCCCTATTGATTGATAAAATAATAAATACAAAAATATAAAGAGAAAAATAAAGGAGAGATAAGCCATTATGAAGACAGATTACAAAAATACTTTATTAATGCCTCAAACAGATTTTCCTATGAGAGGTAATTTAAGCCAAAAAGAAGTAGAAATAGAAAAACATTGGGAAGAGATCGATTTATACCAAGAAGTGTTAAAACAAAACGCTAATAATCCTCATTTTATTCTTCACGATGGACCTCCTTACGCTAACGGAGAGATTCATATCGGTCACGCTTTAAATAAAATTTTAAAAGATTTTGTCGTACGTTTTCATACTATGCAAGGCTTTTATTCCCCTTTTGTCCCCGGCTGGGATACTCACGGATTACCCATTGAAATCGCGGTTTTAAAGAAATTTTCCCAAGATAGACATACTCATAGAACGGAATTTCTTCAAAAATGCGAAAGATTCGCTTTATCTTTTGTAGAGAAACAGAAAACGAACTTTAAAAGGTTAGGTATTTTAGGCAATTGGAACAAACCTTATATCACTTTAAATAATACTTATGTCGCTGATCAAGTCCGTGTTTTAGGTAAAATGGTCGAAAAAAAATTAATTTTTAAAAATTTAAAACCTATTTATTGGTCCCCTTATTTACAGTCTTCTTTGGCGGAATCAGAAATTATTTATCAAGAACACCGTTCTTTATCTATTTTTGCTTGTTTCAAAATTAAGGACAAACTTAAATTTAAAGATGTTAATTTATTGATATGGACCACCACTCCTTGGACTTTACCAGCCAATGTCGCTATTTGTGTTCATCCCAAAAAAAATTATCATTTAGTGAAGGTCAACAACCAAAAATATATCGTTGGAGATAATGTTTTAGAGAAGTTAAAAGAAAAATTTAACTGGCAAAAGGTAGTGATTTTAGATACTTTTTTAGGCAATACTTTAGAAAATATCACTTATGAAAATGTGGTTTTCCAACGACAAGGTAAAATCGTTTTAGATACTTATGTTTTAGATAACGAAGGTACTGGTTTAGTTCATACTGCTACCGGACATGGTGATGATGACTTTTTAGTAGGTAAAAGACATAATTTGGATGTTATTTGTAGTGTAGATAAAAAAGGTTTAATGACTGAGATAGCGGGCCCTTTTAAAGGTGTTTTTTACTCTAAAGCGAACAAATTAATCGTGGAGGAATTAGATAAGCAAGGTCTTTTAGTGAAATCAGAATGGATCACTCACTCCTATCCTCATGATGAACGTATCAAAAAACCTGTTATTTTCTTAGCAGTAGAACAATGGTTTTTAGATATTAACCAAATTAAACCCCAAATTTTAGCCGAAATAGAAAAAATAGTTTGGTTCCCGCAATGGGGACAAAAAAAGATGACCCATATGATTACGAACCGTAATGATTGGGTGATTAGTCGTCAAAGAATATGGGGCGTTCCTATTCCTATTTTTTACACTGAAGATGGATTGCCTATTTTAGAGGCTGATTTGATTAACCATATCGCTGACTTATTCGAAAAACACGGAAAAGAGATTTGGTACCAATGGGACGCCAAAAACTTATTACCACCAGGTTATACCAATAAAAGAAGTCCTAATCATCTTTTTACCAAAGAAAAAGATGTTGTTGATGTTTGGTTTGATTCTGGTACTTCTTATAGTGTTATCAACCGTTTATCGCCAGAGTTTTTACCCGTTAATGTCTATTTAGAAGGTTCAGACCAATATAGAGGATGGTTCAATTCTTCTTTAACTACTTCTATCGCCGCTTACGGTAAAACTCCTTACCGACAAGTAGTAACTCATGGTTTTATTTTAGACGGTAAAGGAGTTAAAATGAGTAAATCATTGAATAATGTGGTTGATCCTTTAACTATTATTAAACAAAAAGGAGCCGACGTTTTAAGGTTATGGGTTTCTAGTATTAGTTATAACGCTGATGTTAGGTTGGATAACGCTATTGTTCAACAAATTGAAGAAAAGTATCGTAAAATCAGAAATACTTTACGTTTTATGTTAGGTAATTTACATGATTTTAATCCTCAAACCAATTATATCGGTTTTGAAAAAAGATCAACTATTCATCAAGCAATAGTGTTAGAATTTAAAGAAATTTTCTTACAAGCAATTGAATATTACGAAAAATACGATTTTGAAAAAATTATGAGTTTATTATATCCTTTCATTTCTGTCCGTATTAGTGCTTTTTATTTAGATTTCACTAAAGATGTTTTATACATTGAAAAAAATAATAATTTAGAAAGACGTGTTATTCAATCCACTATTTATGATCTTTTAATAGATTTATTAAAACTATTAACACCGATTATTCCTCATACAACGTCAGAAGCTTATAAAGCTTTACCTTTTCAAAATAAAAAAGACATTTATTTAGAACAAATGACAACTAAAACAGAATTAAAGGTTTTTCTTCAAAAATATTATTCTGATGCTTTAAAAGAAGCTTATAAAAAATTCTTTAATTTAAGAGAAGTGGTTATGAAACATTTAGAAGAAGCGCGTCAAAATAAATTTATTAATAAATCTTTACAAGCTAAATTAGTACTTCATTTGTCAAAAACAGATGTTGATTCTTTGGTTGTTTTAAATGTTAAAGACCAATTAAAGCAATTATTCATTGTTTCTCAAGTGGAACTTCATGAAGCGCAAGAAGTAAAAGTTACTGTTCAACAGGCGGTAGGTTCTACTTGTCCTAGATGTTGGAATGTTGTAAAAAACAAAAAAGAAGATGATTTGTGTCAGCGTTGTGCCCAAGCGGTTGATAAATAATAATAACCTATTTGGATAAAAATAGTAAGATAATAATTATTTTAATAAAAAAAATATACATATCTTCTTTTTGAACTTTCAAAACGCTTTAATTCAATAAAAAAGAGACCACTTTAAAAGTGGTCTCTTTTTTTTGTCGTACCATAATAAAGATAAAAAAACCTTTTCTAACTCAATTATTTATGCGGGAATATATTTGATGCAAAAAATCAACAGATCTTATTAGGAGGTGTTATTTTTAAGCTTCATTATTTAATAACCTGCCTAGACAACCAAACAAATTATACATCAAAAGAACCTATTTATCCATTATTTTCTCCTGATAATACCATGGAGCAAACCCAAGACGACAAAAAAAGGCGAAACCATTATTATCGAATATAACTCAGACAAACAATAGATCTCACTAAAAAACCCTTAAAAAAAACTATCTCCATTAGATAGTTAATTTTCTCATATTATAACAAAAATTAACTTTGTTTTTGTTGAGAATATCTAATTAAAGTATTTCTTTTTTTATTTTTAGTTAATAAACCGCGTTTGGAATGAAAATCACCTGGATGTTGTTTAAAATGTTTGTTTAATTCTTCAATTTCACGATTTAATAAAGCGATTTGAACTTTAGTAGAGCCTGTATCGCCTTCTTTCTTGCTATTATTTTTAATAATTTCTTTTTTTTCTTCTTTACTTAATAACATTATTATTACCTCTTTATTAATTTTTGATTTTTTTATAATTTTAAAAATTGTTCAACATCTAAAATAAAAACAGTTGCTCCTCCAATAGAAATTTCAGAAGGTAAAGAATAAAAAGCCCCCATTTCATTTAAAACGTTGCCTGGAATCATTTGAGTTCTTTTTCTAGAATGTTCTTTGATAATTTGTAAAACTTCATCTACTCTTTCAGAATCAATACCTATCACAAAAGTAGCATTTGCTTCTCTTAAAAAACCACCTTTAGTAGACAACCTTGTGTTAAAAATATTCTCTTTATTTAAATTATTTTGAACTTTATTCGCATCTTCACTAGATACAATTGCTAAAATTAATTTCATACTATCCTATCTTTCATATTTATATTATATAACATTTATTTAATAATATTAATTTTTATTAGGTTATTTTGTTAAAAATAATAAAAATTAATATTATTAGGTCTTTTAGGACTGCTTTTGCTAAACCATTACATTACCCATGCTAAAATAAGTATGTAAAAATTATTAAACTTCCATAAAATCATGCTTTTTTTATCCTTCTTTTGGTCCAAAGTGCATAAAATAAAATGACCTTTTTTCGCTTAATAAAAATCTCTATCCGAAAAATTCAGAAGAAAAACTAAATCCTTTCTTTTCTTTCTTCTTCAAAGATTGTGATTGCTCTAAATTAGCATATTGCGGTAAAACCGTAATAGTGTTTAATAATTTTTAGTGTAATAAGGGTGTAGAGGATTATTAAACAGTTCTTCTGTAGGGGCTAATTCGACTAACCGACCTTTTTGTCATCGCGCCAATACGATCGCTAATATAACGAGTCATTCCTAAATCATGAAAAATCAATAAATAAGTCATTTGATACTGTTTTTATTTTTAATAAAAATTGGCAAATAACATATACTGATCGATAAAATCAATTGTTTCATCCCTTTTACGAACATAAAAATCACTATAAAAGCTAACACAAAAGCAGGAAAAACCACTAAAAAATCACAAATAAGATTCAATATTGAAATCCGTACAACCGAGAAAATAACCCGCTATAATACCTAAAAGTACGCCTACAAAACCACTTATCAAAGCCGTACAAAAGCTATTTTTAATACTTTCGTGTTCCATGACTATCTCTTCTATATCAAAACACAAAGGCATCAGATAAATTCAGATCATTAAACTGGAGAAAATCAATAAACCTCAAATAACATTTTATTCTTGCGATATATTTTATTTAACATCTGTTTTTTTCACTCCATAATAATCAAGCTCACTTCCGTTTTGCTCTATGGTTTTTTTACTTTATTAAAATTGCTGGGATATCTCTTTTAGTACAAAATTTAATCTTCAAAGAACCCGCTCCATCAATATTAAAATAGGTTCTACTATTAAAGAATCGCCTAACCATAAAACTAAAAAGTAAGCTAATTTAGATGATAATAGGTATTAAAGCTTTTTTAAGAAATGATGGAATTAAAATATAAGTCGGCGATAACCCTTTAGCCTGTAATACGACAATATAAGGTTGTTCTTTCTGAAATCTCAATGATATTATTTCTCACTGTTTTAGCGATTAAAAAAGTTTGCCCCAAAAATAACGTACTGATAGGCAAAATCCCAGAAGAAGGGCTTTCTAAATCAGAAATAGGAAATAAAATATAATGAAAACCTAAAAAATATTGCAACAAAAAACCTGTGATAAAACTAGGCGTAGAAAAAAATCATCAAAATAGAAAGTAAAAGTATGAAATAGTCTTTTTTACTATTTTGGATAATAAGCCGCAAAAATGCCAGCCAAAATACCTAACAAAGAGACAATAAAAATGCTAATGATAGATAATGGTTAAAGCAATAGCAAAAGGAGTTATAAATAAGTTAATAGTTTTTGGATCTCTTTGACTGTAGGATTTGTAAAAATCAAATTTAAAAATAATCCCTGTCAAATAATCCCAAAATTGTTTATTTAAACTTGTATCTAAGCCTCATTATTGAGTTAACTCAGCTTTTTATTGGTAAGTACTGTCTTGCCCTCTAATAAAAAGCTTGTGCTGAATCGGAAAAAACTTTAAAGCGGAAAAATACTAACAATAACAAGCAAATAAATAAACAATGGTATAAAATATTTTTTTCAAAGTATATTTAGCCATTTTGATACATACTTTCTATAACTTAATTTAGAATTAATGCCATATATGATGCATTTCCATAAAGATATCTCTTTTTCTTAAGAAAAAGAAGTCACAAATACATTTATTGTTATTTAGTTTTAGTGATGTCTGACCAAATAATATTACCGAAAGCATCCGTTTTAAAATTTTGAATTTTATCTCTAGTAATAGAATTTTTTGGTTGTTTTAAAAAAAAAGGAACATAAACATAATTGTCTTTTAAAATGGTTTGTATTTGCTTTATTTTCTCTGGATATGAATTGGAACCTGTTTGGTCTGTTTCTTTTTCTGAATGATTTTCTGTTTTGTGGGCTGTTTTTTGTTCGATAGGAATATTATTTATTTCATCCAATAAAACCAATAAATCATTATTATTACCATTTTTACCGTTATTTTCATTTGTATCAAAAGAAACTATGTAAAAATCTCCTTTTTGATCTATTGCCGAGATAGTGTTAAAATCATTCTTTTTCATTTCATCAAATTGAAAACCTATCTCTTTCAAAACGACTTTTAATTTAGATAAAAAGTGATTTCTCAAGTTATTCTCATCTTGAATGATTAAAATTTTAATTTTTTTATCCTTTTGTATTTGCGGTTTGTTTTGCAATTCTGCTTCGACACTATCGGTTGATTTTTTGTCTTCCATATTTCCGCCGATTAAACCAGGGTTTAAAAAGAAATCGATTTCTGGATAATCCCCCGTTCCTTCATCTTCTTTATTTGCTGAAATAATGTCATAAAGAATTTTTTCTGTATCAAAATTTAAAAGTTTATTAATCAATAAGATAAATTCTAAATTTAAAAAATTATTCTTTACTGTTTTTAAATGATTGATGTTTTTTTTTTGATTTCAGATATATTTTCATTTGTTGGTTCTATTAATATATCTATCTTCTCATTTTTTATTTCTGAGAAACGAGTCACAGAATCAGGATAATATTGAAAATGAATTTTGGTGATTTTCGGTTGTTGTGGTTTTTTAGGATGTTTGTCAAATGATTCTAATTGAACTATTTTGTCGTTTTTGATAATTTTTAATTGAAAAACCCCTAAGCCTATTTTTATTCCTTGATGAAAGTCGTTTTCACACTCTTTTTTATTTATGACAAAAATTTTACTCAAATAAAATTCATTTATATTGTTTTTTTCATTTTTAAATGTAACAGTGAACTTATTGGGCTCATTTTCAAATATGTCGAAACTTTCTATATAACGGGAAGATTCTAAACCTAATTCTTTGGTCTTTTTCCAAGAATAAAGAATATCATCGACTGTTAAATCAACACCATTATGAAATTTAATATTGTTTTTTAACACATATATTTTTGTTTTAGATGAAGAGTCTGAATCAGTTGTTTTATATTCATCTAAAATATTACTCTCATAAGTTGTTTTTTTTGTTTTTTCGTATTTTTTATCCTCTGTTGGTTTGGTTTTAGGCATCAATAAAGGTTCATGGATTAAATTTCTTATCATATCATTATAAAAAGTTCTGGAACTAACATTATACATTCCAAAACCTTGTTGCATAGGGGCTGCTGTAGCGACATACAAAGTATCTGTCTTTTCTGAATTATTTATTTTTTTGCCTCTAAACGTGTATAAAAAAGCTCCTATTAATAAAATTATCACCAAAAGAACAATAATAGATGTTTTTTTGTTTTTATGAATATATTTTAAAAATTTATTATCCTTTTTGATCATAGAAATCTGTTACCTCATTTATACTTTAAAATTAACAACAAAAGGCAAAAATTTTAAAGTTATTAAAAAAAATCATGCGAACGCAACAAAAACGACATTAACATGATAAATTAACATGATAAAAAGATATTTGTTATATTGATAATTTTCCTATATTCAACTAAAAACTAATACAGATGAATTATTTTTTTTATACCTTTATAATTGGAGGAAATAAATGTATCGTTTAATATATTTGCTATTCGTTTAATTCTTAATTTTTATATGATGGAGGCCCTGAACGGATTTGAACCGATGATCAAGCTTTTGCAGAGCCATGCCTTACCACTTGGCTACAGGGCCATTTGCACTTTAACAAAATAAATAACTATTATTTTTATAATAGTTATTTATTTTGTCATTAATTTTTCAATGTCATCTATTTCTTTAGGAATATTGTGAGTTAAATTAACATTACCGTTGAAACTAACTAAAACATCATCTTCAATACGGATGCCTAAACTTAATTCTGGCAAGTATAAACCTGGTTCGATAGTGATAATGTTATTTTCCTTAATAGGTTCAAAAGAATTACCTACATCATGCACTTCTAAACCTAAATGATGACCTAAACCGTGATAACAATATTTATCAATAGATTCGTCTTTTTTTAAAAAACCTAATTCACTTAACCCATCGCTTAAAATTTGTTTACCATATTGATTCATTTCAGCAAAAGTATGTCCTGGTTCGATCCATTCAATAATTTTTTTATTCGCTTTTAAAACAATTTCATAAATTTGTTTTTGTTGAGGGGTGAATTTTCCACTAGCAGGAAAGCAACGAGAAACATCAGAAGTATAATTTTGATAACGAACCCCACAATCTATCAAAACTAAATCATTAGCGCCAATAGGACTCTTTTTTTGGTTATAATGCAAAATAGTCGCATTATTACCAGAAGCCACAATAGTATGAAAAGAGTTGGTTACGCAATGACTTTCTAAAACATAATGATAAAAAGCCGATATTTCGTATTCATATAATCCTGGTTGCATTTTTTGCGCTATTACCTCTAAAGCTACTTTATTTAAAGCAATAGCTTGTTGAATTAAAGCGATTTCTTCTGGTTGTTTAGTGATCCTTAAATCTGATACCAAATGAAAATGATCCTTTATTCTTAAAAACGGATAATTTGTTTGAATTAAATTAGCCATTTTTAAAGATACAGAAATATTGTCTTTTAATTTAAA
This sequence comes from Milkweed yellows phytoplasma str. MW1, assembly GCF_000309485.1. Lineage (GTDB taxonomy): Bacteria > Bacillota_I > Bacilli_A > Acholeplasmatales > Acholeplasmataceae > Phytoplasma. Next base: position 694 of record NZ_AKIL01000131.1, on the reverse strand, counting down.
TTTGGATAAATCTAAATAAATATTTTCCATATAACCAAATTTACTAATTTTCACAATATTTAATAAAGAAAATACAAACGTCTCCGAAAGGTTAATATCGAAACAATTATTAACAGGAATAGAACTTATTTCCGCAGCTTTGGTAAAACTTAAAGTTTCTCCATCCCATAATTTTTTCACAGGATCTACTGGGTCTAAAAACAAAAAAGCTTCTTCTTTTTGTTCGTTTTTCACCATCAATAAAACTACATTTTTCTGTTCTATACCAGTTAAATAATAAAAATTTTTATTAACTTCAAATTTCGCCGTAGCTGAAAGTTCTTCGTTAAACTGGTGTTGATCAGAAAAAAACAATACTAGACTGTTATTCTCAATTTTTTTAAGCAATGATTGACGATTTTTTTGATAAAATACAGACATTTTTAAATCCAACTTTTTTATTTTTTTTCTCTTTGGATAGTATGTTTACGCTCAGACGGACAATATTTATTAAATTCTAAACGCCCTGGATGTTGTTTTTTATTTTTGTAAGTGTAATAATGCTCTCTACCGCAATCTGTACAAACTAATTTTACTAATTCACTCATTTTTATGCCCTCTAAACTTATTATATTATTACTTATATTATTAACATTAACTCATTAAAAATAATCCTCAATAATAAGGACCGTAAAAACTCATTAAAAAGTTTTTA
>NZ_AKIL01000132.1 GCF_000309485.1 Milkweed yellows phytoplasma str. MW1 | reverse complement strand
TTCCTGCTGAACCGCTCTTCCGATCTTAAAATTATTTTATGGGAAAATATTTAACAAATTAAAGGAAAATAAATAAATGAAAAAAATGACTTCTTCTGAAATTAGAAAAATGTGGTTAAATTTTTTTGCAGAAAAGGGTCATTACCAAGAAAAATCGGCTTCTTTAGTGCCGCAATCTGATCCTACTTTATTGTGGGTTAATGCCGGGATAACTCCTTTGAAAAAATATTTTGACGGTTCAGAGAAAGTTCGTTTTCAAAACATTGTTAATGTCCAAAAATGCTTAAGAACTAATGATATCGAAAATATCGGTAAAACTTCTCGCCATAACACTTTTTTTGAAATGTTAGGTAATTTCTCTATCGGTGGTTATTTCAAAAAAGAAGCGATTGATTTAGCTTATGAATTGTTATTATCCGAACGTTTTTTCGCTTTGCCAAAAGAAAAATTATATATTACTTATTTCCATCAAGACTTAGATACATATCATTTTTGGTTAAAAAAAGGGATAGATGAAAATCATTTAATTTCTTCGAAAACTAATTATTGGGAAATCGGCGAAGGTCCTTGTGGTCCTTGTACGGAAATCTTTTTTGATCGCGGACCTGAATATGATCTAAGAGGTCCTGAATTAATTAAAAACGATATTGAAAACGATCGTTTTATTGAAATTTGGAATATTGTTTTTTCCCAATACAATTCTGTTCCTGAAACAAAACGTGAGAATTATAAAGAATTACCGCAAAAAAATATAGATACTGGAGCAGGATTAGAACGTTTCGCTTGTATTTTTCAAGATAAAAAAACTAATTTTGAAACAGATTTATTCTATCCTATTATTGTCAAAATGGAAGACATAAGCGGTTTTAAATATCAAGAGGACGAAGAAACCTTTAGAATTATCTCAGACCACGCGAAAACATTAGTTTTTGGTCTTGGAGATGGTGTTGTTTTAGCCAACGATGGAAGAGGTTATGTTCTCAAAAGACTTTTAAGAAAAGCTTTTCAAAAAGGTAAAAAAATAGGGTTAAATCAACCTTTCTTATATCGATTAGTGCCGACTGTGGCTGATATGATGCAAGAGTTTTATCCTGATTTAAAAGATAAAGAAACAGTTATTGCTCAAATGATCAAAAAAGAAGAAGAAAAATTTTTGCACACTTTAAAAGAGGGTGAAGTCAAAATTTTAGAATTGACTGAAGATAATAAAATATCTAATGAAAATGTTTTCAAACTTTATGATACTTATGGTTTGCCTAAAGAGGTTGTTTTAGAATTCGCTGAACAAAGAAATATTGAAGTAGATTCAGATCAATTTGATTTTTTCTTACAAAAACAGAAGAAATTATCTCAAAAAAACCAAAATAAAGATTTTAAAAACGGGATGAAAGAACAAAATACGGATTATTTAAACTTTACTGCTCCAAGCGAATTTGTGGGTTATGAAGTTTTAGAGGTCAAAACAAAAGTTCTTAAAGTGTTTAAAGAAGGTATTGTTTTAGAAAAAACTCCTTTTTATCCTCGCATGGGCGGTCAATCTTGCGATGAAGGAACTATTAACAACGTGCCCGTTACTAAAGCGACAAAATTGCCGAATAGTCAGATAATACATCAAATCGCTAATGTCTTTCACGAAGGACAAGAGGTAGTAGCTATTGTAGATCCAGAGAATAGACGCAAAACTTCTTTAAATCATACAGCAACTCACCTTTTAAATGATTCTTTAAGAAAGGTTTTTGGAAAACATATTAAACAACAAGGCTCCTCTTTAAACGATAAGGTTTTAAGGTATGATTTTAACCATTATAAACTCTTGTCTTCTGATGATTTGATGCAATTAGAAAAACAAGTTAATGACTGGATTTTTCAAAAATACCCCGTTATAATAGAAGTGATGCCTTTTGTAGAGGCGCAGAAAAAAGATGCTAATTTTTTAGCAGATAAAGATTATTCTAATACAGTAAGAGTAGTTAAAATCCACGATTTTTCTCTTCAATTATGTGGCGGAACGCACGCGAAAAACACTATGGAACTAAAAAGATTCGCCATTTTATCGTACAGTTCTATTGGTTCTGGCATTTACAGAATTGAAGCCACTTCAGAGGATAACAACGTTAAAAACGCTATAGAACAGAAAATTAGTCCTTTTAACAAAGAAGAACAACAAATTTTGCATAAAATAGAGCAAGCTCAAAAAGTAGTTAATGCAGAAATTATTCCTAAAATTATGATAAATTATAATAGTTATGAAGATATTCAAAACTATAAATCTTACGTTCAAGCTTTAAAACAACAACAGATCGCTATCCAAAAAGAAGTGGTCAAAAAACAAACTGAGCTAATTTTGCAAAAAGCGGATCAATTTATTCCTGATAAAATTGAAAAAAAAATGTTAATTATGATTCACGATGAAACCAATATAGAACCCAATATTTTAAAAACTTTATTAGAACATTTATTTAACAAATTACAAAATGATTTTTTAATTTTATGCCAAAAACAAAACGATAGTTTTGTTTTATTAGCAAAAAGTAAAACCGTTCATGCGGGACAATTTGTCAACAGCATTAACAAAATCATTAACGGCAAAGGCGGCGGAAATAAAACTTTTGCTCGTTCTTTCAGTTCAGATATAACGAAAATAAACGAATTAGAAAAGGGATGGAAGACTTGTTTGTGAACAATAACAATTCTTTTTTAGGTTTAGATTTAGGTGAAAAAACATTAGGAATTGCTCTTTCTGAATCTGGTATTATCGCGAATAATTTAAAAACTATTAATTTTACTCAACATAAATATGAAGAATTAATAACGCCTTTAAAAGAAATGATAGAACAATTTAATATTAAAACGATTATTTTAGGAAATCCTAAACATATGAATAATGATGTCGGCATTAAAGCAAAAATAAGTATGGAATTTCAAGAGAAACTACAAAATAATTTTCCTTTGGTGGAAGTTATTTTGTGGGACGAACGTTTATCGACCGTACAAGCTTTTCAAGCTATAAATAGCAGCAAAAGTCCTAAAGTTTCCAAACACAAACAAAAGAAACATAAAAAATTAAAAGATGAAATAGCGGCGATGATTATTTTACAAAATTTTTTAAATTTCCGTTTTAACCAATTATTGGAAAAACAGCAATTAGAATAAAAAGCCGAAGAAGAAAAATAATAAAAATATAAAGTTTTTTATTATCAAATAAAAAAAGGTTAATTTATTTAAATATGCCAAGTATGAAAAACGAACTAAAAGAAAAATCTTTACAAGAAATTAAAACATATGCTATTTTGAATAAAATCCCTATTATACATGATGAAACCAAATTATTTTTAGAAAAAATGATAACTGAGAATGATTTTAGGGATATTTTAGAAATAGGAACAGCAATTGGCTATAGCGCTTTATCTATGAGTAATAAGAAAAATAATATTCAAACCATTGAAAGGGAATATCCCAACGTCCAATTGGCGAAGGATTTTTTAAAAAATATTTCTCATGAAATTGAATTTATTTGGTCAGAAGCTTTTTTTTATCAACCGCAAAAAAAATATGATTTTATTTTTATCGATGCTTCTAAGGTTCAATATGAAAAGTTATTTAAGAAATACCAATTTTTTTTAAAGGATAATGGCGTTATTGTATGTGATAATTTGAATTTTCATAATTTAGATGTCAACACTATTTCTAGAAGTACGAAAAGAATTATCACTAAATTAAACAGTTTTAAAACTTTTTTAACAGAAAATAGGGAATTTAAAACTGTTTTTAAAGATATTGGCGATGGATTAAGTATTTCTTGGAAAAAAAATTTTTCACCTCAAATAATTTAATTTTTAAATTAAAATTATTATCAATTAAAGGAAATCAAATGAATAAAAAAAGTTATACTTTAACTCAATCAGGAGTTGATAAATTAAATGAAGAATTAAATCACCTTAAAAACGTTAAAAGAAACGAAAACTTATTAGCTTTAAAAGAAGCGAGAGAACAAGGTGATTTAAGTGAAAATGCTGATTATAGTGCAGCTAGAAACGAACAAGCTGTCATAGAAACCAGAATTTTAGAAATTCAAAATATTTTAAAAAATGTTAATATTATTAGTGCTTCTGTTAAAAACAAAGACATCAATATTGGGAATAAAGTGCATTTAAGATTTTTAGAAACTATGGAAGAAAAAAACCTACATTTAGTAGGAATTTTAGAAGCAGACCCTTTTGTTGATAAAATTTCTATTGAATCTCCTATTGGTCAAAGTATTAAAGGTTGCAAAATAGGCGATCAAGTAGTGATTAAAACCGAAACTGGCAAAAACTTTACAGTAGAAATTCTAAAAATAGAATAGATAAAATGAAAAAAGCGAATAAATATTTGCCTGAATTTTATTATGATTCTTTTTTAGATATCCCTTATGAATATTTGATGAAAAAAGGCATTAAAGCGTTGTTTTTTGATTTAGACAACACTTTATTAGAAAACAACCAAAAAGCTTTAAGTGAAGAAAATAAACAATTTTTACAACAAATTCAATCCTTATTTAAAATAGTGGTTATTTCGAATGCTTCTAAAAAAAGATTGGAAACTGTTTTAAAAAGCGATTTTGATTATATTCCACTTAATTTTTTTCATAAAAAACCTTCTTCATGGGGTTTTTTAAAAGCTTTGGAAAAATTTAACGTTTCAGCAGAAGAAACAGTTATGATTGGTGATCAATTAAGAACGGATATTTTAGGAGCTAATAAAATGAAGATTACTTCTATTTTATTAAAACCAATTAATAGAAACAACGAATCATTAATTTCTCGTTTAAGCCGTTATTTCATTGAAAGGCCTTACATCAAAAAAATCAAAAAAAATAATCCGAAAATTTATCAACAAAAATTTAAAAATTTTGTTGAATTAGAAAAATGATTGTGGTTTATGTTAATAGAAAATATTTTAAAAAAAATAAATGAAAAATTTAAAAATGATGCTCCTAGATTGAACCATATTTTAGGAGTTTATAGGAAAGCTATGGAATTGTCTCGTTTTCATAAAGTAGACATCTTGCAAGCGCAAATAGCTGCTTTATTTCATGATTATACTAAAAACGATTCTTTAGAATTCCATGTCTCCGTTTTAGATAAACAAATCATTAATAAATATAAACAAGCTACTTTCATGTATCACGCTTTTAGTGCTCCTGTAGTGTTAGAAAAAGAGTTTAAAATTAGTGATAAAAAAATTTTAAACGCTATTAGAAAGCATGTTTGGGGCCATAAGACGATGAATAAGCTGGATAAAATTATTTTATTAAGTGATAAATTAGAAAATAGTCGTGATTTTCAGCAAGTTAATTATTTTAGAAAATTGGCTTTTGAAGATTTAGATCAAGCGGTTTATCAACTTTTAAAATTTAATTTTGCATATTATAAATCTAAAGGTTTTAAACATTATGAAGAACAATTGGCTATTTTGGCTTCTTTAGAAAAGAAATTGAAAAAATAATGGTGTTGAATAATGTTACAAATTATTTCAGGAAAATACAAAGGTTTTAGATTAGTTTTAGTTCCTTCAGAAAAAACCAAAAGTACTTCTCATTTAGTTCGAAAAGCTTTATTTGATACAATTGGGGCAGAAATAGAAGGTCAAACGGTGCTAGATTTATTCTCTGGTTCAGGAGTTTATGGTTTTGAAGCCTTAAGTAGAAAAGCTAAAGCTATCTATATGGTCGATAATTTATTGGCCGCTTATAAAACAATTAAAAAAAACTGCCAAAAATTGCAACTAAAGAGTGATGAAGTTCATATTTTTTATGGCGATGCTTTTAGAATGTTGAAAAAATTTATCAAAGAAGAGTTAATCTTTGATTTCATCATTTTAGATCCTCCGTATTTTTCTGATTATTTTGAACCTTTATTCAAAGTTTTAAGTCCCTTAACTAATCAAAATAGTTTAGTGATTTGCGAAACCAATCACAAGATGAATTTGCCGTCAAAAATAAACGATTTTCATTTAATTAAAAGTAAAAAATACGGTAGCAAGAAGTTAAATTATTACCGCAAAGTTTTTTTGCTTTATCATAAAAATTTATTTATGTTTTAAATTATAATAA
>NZ_AKIL01000133.1 GCF_000309485.1 Milkweed yellows phytoplasma str. MW1 | reverse complement strand
TCCCTACACGACGCTCTTCCGATCTTACATATAAAATGGCTAAAAAAGTTGTAAAAACTGTAAAACTTCAAATTCCTGCAGGGAAAGCGAATCCAGCTCCGCCAGTAGGTCCAGCTTTAGGTCAGGCTCAAGTAAATATTCCGTCTTTTTGTTCCAAGTTTAACGAAGCAACTAAAGATCAAATGGGTTTTGTTATTCCAGTGATTATTTCTGTTTACGATGATAGAAGTTTCACTTTTGTTACTAAAACTCCGCCAGCTAGTGATCTTTTAAAAAAAGCTGCTAATATCCAAAAAGGCTCTGCTAATGCTAGCAAAAGTAAAGTAGCAACCATTAAATACCAACAAATAGAAGAAATCGCTAAATTAAAAATGTCTGATTTAAATGCTTATACAGTTGACAGTGCTTGTAAAATAATAGAAGGTACTGCGCTTAATATGGGTATTGTAGTTGAAAAATAATTTGTTTCCCCTATTAGTGAAAACAAATTATTTTTAATGATTTTATTTTGAATAACGTCCTAGAAAGGTTTTAAATTTTACACAGGTTTTTTAAATATGAAAAGAAGTAAGAAATATTTAGCCATGCGTCAAATGATAGATTCTAAGAAATCTTATTCAGTTTCGCAAGCAGTTGATTTAGTTCAACAAACTCAATTAGTTAAATTTGATTCCACTGTTGAATGTGTTTTTTCTTTAAACCTTGACCCTAAAAAAGCAGAACAAAATATGCGCGGTGCTTTAGTATTGCCTCATGGTAGCGGTAAAAAGCTAAAAGTAGCTGTTCTAGCTAAAGGGATGAAAGTTAAAGAAGCTGAAGAAGCTGGTGCTGATATAGTAGGAGACCAAGAATTAGTGAATAAAATCGCTAAAAATTGGTTAGATTTTGATGTTTTAATTGCTACTCCTGAAATGATGCCAAGTGTGTCCAAATTAGGACGTGTTTTAGGTCCTAAAGGTTTAATGCCTAACCCTAAATTAGGGACAGTTACAGACAACTTAGCTCCTTTGATTAAAGATATTAAAAAAGGGAGAATAGAATATAGAGTTGATAAAAATGGTAATTTACACACTATTTTAGGAAAAACTTCTTTTAGTAAAGAACAATTATTGGAAAACGCTCAGTTTTTATACGAACATATAACTTCTGTGCGACCTAAAACAGTAAAAGGTAATTTTATCAAATCCATGACTCTTTCTTCTACGATGGCTCCTGGTGTTAGAGTTGATCATACTTTAATGAGTTAAAAAAACTTTTTTGAAAAAATATTTGTAGTCTACGATATATACAAATAAATAGAAAGGGATGAAAAAAGATATGTTAAGACCTGTTATCGAACATAAAATAGAAAACGTTAACGCTTTAACGGAAAAAATAAATAAATCTAAATTAGTGGTTTTATTTGAATATAAAGGTCTTAAAGTGAGTGATTTTACTCAATTAAGAGTACAATTAAGAGAATTTGGAAGCAATATCAAATTATATTCTAATAACATCATTAAAAGAACTTTTACTTCTGTTGATCATCAAGATTTAACTGATTTTAAAAACTCAAAAGCTTTATTATTTAGCGAAGATGACTTAATTTCACCGTTAAAGGTTTTATATGATTTTTCTAAAACAAATAAATTTGTTAAAATTTCTTCTGGACTTGTTGAAAATAAAATATATTCAGTCGAAATGATGCATGAGTTAGCTACTTTGCCTTCAAGAGAAGCATTGTTAACTATGTTAGCTTCAGGTATGTTAATGCCTTTAAAAGAATTATCCGTTGGATTAGATATTTTATCTAAAAAAGAATAATAAATATAAAATTGTTAAAATGATAACAAAAGAGAGGAATCAAACAAATGGCTAAATTAACTAAAGAGGTTTTTATTGAATCTTTAAAAGGGATGTCTTTATTAGAAATTAAAGAATTAGTAGATGGATTAAAAGAAGAGTTCGGAATTGATCCTTCTGCTTCATTAGTTGTAGCTGGTAATGGTGCTGACTCGGCTGCTGCAGTCGAAGAACAAACAGAATTCCAAGTTATTTTGAAAAACTTTGGTTCTAGCAAATTAGCTGTTATTAAAGCTATCCGTGAAATTACAAGTTTAGGATTAGCAGAAGCTAAAAAATTAACTGAAACACCTGATGCTGTTGTTAAAGAAAGTGTTAGCAAAGATGAAGCGGAAGAGATTAAAACTAAATTAGAAGAATTGGGCGCTAAAGTAGAATTAAAATAATATTCGTTAAAAAATATTATTAGTAAAAAACCTGAGAAAAAAATCTTAGGTTTTTTATTGTCTTTTGACTTATATTTTTTTTATCAGATAAAAGGATTATTTTAAGGATTTGATTTTATCTATTTTCTTTCGAAAAATGAATAAATGATGTATTGGAGTAAAAAATGAGCAGATATCACAACGTTAAATATGGTAATAAAGTAGAACGACGCAACTATTCGAAAATGAAATATGACTTTCCTTTGCCTAATTTAATAGAAATTCAAAAGAATTCATTTAAAAAATTCTTAGAATCAGGTATTAAATCGGCTTTAGAAGATATTTTTCCCATCGAAAGTTATAATGGTGATTTAAAATTACATTTTGAAGATTTTTTTTTAGAAAAGCCAAAATTCGATATTAAAGAATCTAAAAACAGAGATTTCACTTATTCATCTGAATTGTTCGTCCACGTTAAATTAGAAAATGTTTTAACTAAAGAAGTGAAAAGATCACGTATCTTAATGACTGATTTGCCTTTAATCACTCCTTCAGGAACTTTTGTTATCAACGGGACTGAAAGAGTTGTTGTGGCGCAAATCATTCGTTCTTCTGGGGCTTATTTTTCTCAAAAATTTGACAATAAAACGAATAAAATGCTTTTTTTAGGTCAAATCATCCCTACTAGGGGAGCTTGGATAGAATTCGAACAAAGTAATAAAGATTTTTTATATGCTAAATTAGATCGTTCTAAAAAAATACCTTTAACTAAATTCATTCATACTTTAGGATTTAATTCGAGAGAAGAAATTGAAAATGTTTTTGGAAAAAACGAATTATTGGATTTAAGTTTTCAAAAAGACGAAGAATCTAATTCTAGTGATGCTATCGTGGAACTTTATTCAAAATTACATCAAGGGGAAAAAGTGCCTGCCAATGCAGCGAGAGAGTTCGTTAGAACGCGTTTATTCGATCGTAAAAAATACGATCTATCTTCTGTAGGTAGATATAAAATCAATAAAAAATTAGATGTTCTAAATAGAGTAGAAAACACTTTTTTAGCAAAAGATTTAAAAGATATAGATACTAATGAGATTTTATTTCCTACAGGCACTCTTTTAACGCGTGATATCATCGAACAATTAAGACAAAAACGTCAATATTTACGTAAGGAATTGGTTAATTCTGAATATCATTTAGAAAACGAAATGACTAACGAATCCGCCATGACTTATAGAAAAAGCGAAACGGATGACAACTTATATGTTAAAGATAATATTTCTAATTTCCAGACAGGTGAAATATTAATTGAAGCTGATTCTATATTAAATGAGGAATTTATCGCTATTATAGAAGCGAATAAAGAAACGATTGATGAAAAAATAGTTAAATTCTTTTTAGAAGGTCAAAACGTTGAAAAAAAAGAAAACGACGTTAAAAAAGTTTTTAACGAAGTTTTAGAAGTTTATTTTTTAGACGACAAAGAAAACAAAACTTTTGTGAAAATAATTGGCAATAACCAAGAAGAAAGATCAGAAAACATCGTTTTATCTGATATTATCGCTAGCATTAGTTATTACTTAAACTTGTATATGAATATCGGACATGTTGATGATATCGATTATTTAGGAAACAGAAGATTAAGATTAATAGATGAATTGTTAAAAAATCAATTCCGTATTGGCTTGACTAGATCAGAAAAAAACATTAAAGACCGTATGTCAATTAGTAAATTCGAATCTATCGCTCCTGGAGGGTTAGTTAACTTTTCTTCGCTTTCTATTGTTTTAAAAACTTTTTTTGGTAGTTCGCGTTTATCTCACTTTATGGATCAAATTAATCCTTTAGCCGAGTTAACCCAAAAAAGAAGAATTTCTGCTTTAGGAACGGACGGTATAGATCGTGACCGCGCTGGGGTTGAAGTAAGGGATGTTCATAACTCTTATTACGGACGTTTATGTCCGATTGAAACTCCTGAGGGGCCTTCTATCGGTTTAATTTCTTCTTTATCAACTTACGCCCAAGTAGATAAATACGGTTTTATTAAAACTCCTTTCTTTAGAGTTAAGCATGAAAACGGTGTTTCTCACGTAACTCAAGAATACGATTATTTAACAGCTATTCAAGAGGAAGAGCAAATCATTGCTTCAGCTTCTACACCTTTAGATGAAAATAACAATTTTAAAACTTTAAAAGCGATCGCAAGAAGAAACGGTGAAACAGGATTATTTGATGCTAATAAGATTACTTATATGGATGTTTCTCCGAAACAAATAGTTTCTGTAGCAACTTCTTCTATTCCTTTTTTAGAACATGATGATGCTTCTAGAGCTTTGATGGGCGCTAACATGCAACGCCAAGCGTTACCTTTATTAATTCCTAGATCTCCGATTGTTGCTACTGGCATTGAATACAGAATCGCCAAAGATTCAGGTTGCTTAATTGTGGCTGAAGAAAGTGGTATTGTGAAATACGTTGATGCTAAAAAAATAGTGATTAAAGAAGAATCAGGACAAGAACGTTCTTATGAATTAACGACTTTTGTTAAATCCAACCAAGATACTTTAATTTTACATAAACCTATCGTGGTTAGAGGCGAATATATTAAAAAAGGCAATCTTATCGTAGATGGTCCTTCAACTTACCAAGGTGAATTAGCTTTAGGTAGAAATGTAACGGTAGCTTTCATGACGTGGCACGGTTATAATTATGAAGATGCAATTATTATGTCTGAAAATTTAGTGCAAAACGATGTTTATACTTCTATTCATATTAACAAATACGAAATTCAAACTAGAGAATTGAAAAAAGGTTCTGGTAAAGAAGAAATCACTCGTGAAGTGCCCAACGTTAGCGCTGAAGCGGTTAAAAATTTAGACGAAAGAGGAATTATTATTCCTGGTTCTGAAGTGAAAGAGGGCGATATTTTAGTAGGTAAAATAATTCCTCAAGGAATTTTTGAACCGACGCCTTACGAAAAATTAATTCAAACGGTTATTGGAGAAAAAGCACGTGATTACAAAGATGCTTCTTTAAGATATCCTTGTGGAGATGGCGGTATTGTTCAAAGTGTACAATATTTTTCTATTAAAAATGGCGATCCTATTGCCAAACCAGGTGTGAACGAAATTGTCCGTATTTTTATTGCTAAAAAAAGAAAAATCAATGTCGGTGATAAAATGGCGGGATTACACGGAAATAAAGGGGTAATTTCCTTGATTTTACCTAAAGAAGATCTTCCTTATATGGCCGACGGTACTCCGATTGATATTATTTTAAATCCTTTAGGCGTGCCAAGTCGTATGAATATTGGGCAAATTTTAGAGATGCATTTAGGTATGGCAGCTAAAAAATTAAACATTAAAGTAGTAACACCTATTTTTGATGGCGTTAATAACCAAGATTTACAAAATATCATGGAAGAAGCTAATTTATCGCCTGATGGTAAAATGACTTTATACGACGGAAGAACAGGAGAACCTTATGATAATCCTGTGTCTGTAGGATCATTATATATGATTAAGTTATCTCATATGATCGATGATAAACTGCATGCTCGAAACGTAGGACCTTATACTTTGATAACTCAACAACCTATGGGCGGCAAAGCCCAAAACGGAGGACAAAGGTTTGGCGAGATGGAGGTTTGGAGTTTATATGCTTATGGTGCTGCTCACACTTTACAAGAAATTTTAACTGTGAAAAGTGATGATATTATCGGACGTAATAAAACCTATAATTCTATTACCAACGGATTACCGCTGCCAAAACCTTCTATTCCTGAAAGTTTTAGAGTTTTTTCAAAAGAATTACAATCTTTAGGTTTGCATGTGGAATTAATTAAATCTGACACTAAAGAGAACAAAGTTAATCATTCTTTAGTTAATAATAGTAAGGAAAAAAATATCAATGATAAATTTAAATGTTAAAATTGAAGAACTTTCTCTTTCGAAAAAAACTATTGAAGCGTTAAAATTAATCGGTGTTACTTCGTTATCTGATTTTAACAATTACACTTTAAAAGACCTCCACACTTTATTGCCACAAGAATTTTTATTTGAAACGATATTAATTTTAAAAGAGCACTATTTGCCTGAATCTTTAGAAAATTTAAATTTAAATCCAGATATTATTGAAGTTTTACATAGTAATAAAATTATGGATTGTCGTTCTTTAATTCAAACTAATAAATCCATGTTATTGCAGTTATTTCAAGACAAACAGGCTTGTTTAGAAGAAATTGAGTTAGTGTTTAGTTTATATAATGATGATTTTAACGATGATGAAGATGATGATTTAGAAGATATTGATTTTAGTGAAGATGATTTAGAAGAGGAAGAAGATTACGAACTAAATATCAAAAAAGAATTAGATGAAAATTTCAATCCTTTTTTAAATGAAGAAACCGCTTTAACAGATGTGGTCTCTTCTGGTTCTAAAAGCTCTTCTTCGGTTACTTTTAGTGTAGAAGATCAAACTGACTTTAAATCACAAAAAGAATACGGCAGTAGAGAATACGAATATTTTAAAATTCGTTTAGCTTCTCCTCATGAAATTAGACAATGGTCTTATGGAGAAATTGTTAATTACGAAACTATTAATTATCGTACGGCTAAACCGGAATTCGGTGGCTTATTTTGTCCGAAAATCTTTGGTCCTGTAAAAGATTTACAATGCGCTTGTGCCAAAAAACAAACCTTAAAAAAAGGTCAAATTTGTTCACGTTGTGGTATTGAAATTACCGAACAAAAAGTAAGACGTGAAAGAATGGGACATATTGAATTAGCAGCTCCTATCGTTCATACTTGGTATGTTAATAGTTTGCCAAGTAGATTAGCGATTTTATTAGGTATTAAAGCTAAAGAATTATCCGAAATCGTTTATTATGTTTCTTATATCGTTCTTGATCCAGGTAAAACTAATTTAGAAAAAAGACAAATTATTACAGAATTACAATATAGCCAATATTTAGAACTGTTTGGTAATGGATTTACCGCTTTAACCGGGGCAGAAGCGATTAAAAAATTATTAGAAGAACTTGATTTAGAGGAAAGTGTTGCAGAATTAAGAAAAATGTTGAAACAAGTCTCTAAACAAAAAAGAGATGTAATTATTAAAAGATTAGAAATTATCGAATCTTTCAGTAAATCTGATAATAAACCAGAATGGATGGTAATGGATGTTATTCCTGTTCTGCCTTCTGATTTAAGACCTATTGTTCCTTTAGATGGTGGACGTTTTGCAACGACCGATACTAATGATTTATACAGAAGAATTTTAAACCGTAATAATCGTTTGAAAAAACAAATTATTCAAAAAGCGCCAAGATTAATTATTAAAAACGAAAAAAGACTACTTCAAGAAGCGGTTGATGCTTTGTTTGATAATGTAAAAGTAAGTAAAAAAAATACTTCTAATGTGGAGAGAAACCGTCATTTGAAATCTTTATCCGAAATGTTGAGAGGGAAACAAGGGCGTTTCCGTCAAAATCTTTTAGGAAAAAGAGTGGATTATTCAGGTCGTTCAGTTATTATTGTTGGTCCTGATTTAAAAATCCACCAATGTGGTATTCCGAGACAAATGGCAGTCATTTTATTTAAACCTTTTATTTTAAACAAATTGCAAGAAGCTAAAGGAGTTGATAAAAAAAGCGCTAATTTGTTGTATGAAAAAATGAATGAATATGTTTGGAGCGTTTTAGAAGAAGTTGTTAAAGAACATCCGGTTTTATTAAACAGAGCTCCAACTTTACACCGTTTAGGAATACAAGCTTTTGAACCGAAGTTAATCGATGGTAAAGCAATTAGATTACATCCTTTAGTAACGCCAGCTTTTAATGCGGATTTTGATGGCGATCAAATGGCAGTTTATGTTCCTCTTTCTTTAGAAGCTCAAGCTGAAGCACGTTTATTAATGTTAGTGTCTAATAATATTTTAGACCCTAAAAACGGTAGCCCAGTTTTATCTCCTTCTCAAGATATGGTTTTAGGCAATTATTATTTAACTATTGAAGAGGTTAAAAATCGTACAGTAAAAGGTGTTAATCCTGAAAAACTGAATGAAGAACATCAATTAAAACACCGTAATGAAGGAAAATTATTTTATGATTTAAAAGAAGCTGAATTGGCTTTCCATAATAAAGTAATTTCTTTACATACAAGAATTTTAGTAAAAACATCTAATATTGACTCTTATTTCTCCGAAACGCAAAAAGACAAGTATTTGGTTACAACTTTAGGGAAAATGATTTTTAACAATATTTTACCTAATGATTTTCCCTATGTTCAAGAACCTTCTTTATACAATTTAGAAGTAAGAACGCCAGATGTTTATTTCATTCCTAGAGGTGTTAATCCTTCCGATTATTTAACTAATATTAAACCACCTGAACCTTTCAAAAAAAAATTCCTTTCTATGGTAATTGACCAAGTATTTAAGAAAAGTAATATTACCGAAACTTCCAAAATGTTAGATGATATTAAAAACTTAGGTTTTAAATACTCTACAATGGGAGGGATTACTATTTCTCATTCAGATATTAACGTTTATTCTGAAAAAGAGGCTTTAATCGGCCAAGTAGAAAATAAAATTTTAGAAATAGAAAAATTTTATGATAAAGGTTTCTTGACTGTTTCAGAAAAAAAAGGCTTAGTAATTCAAGAATGGAAAAATGTTCGTGACGTGATCCAAGAAGGGTTAATGCAAGAATTCCACCAAGATAATCATTTATACATGATTAGCGATAGTGGAGCTCGTGGTAATGCTTCTAACTTCTCTCAGTTATCTGGGATGAGAGGATTAATGAATAGTCCAAAAGGAGAAGTATTAGAAATTCCTGTTAAAAGTTCTTTCAAAGAAGGGTTAACAGTGCATGAATTCTTTATTTCTACTCACGGAGCTCGTAAAGTTTCGACTGATACAGCTTTAAAAACAGCTGAATCCGGTTATTTAACTAGAAGATTGGTGGATGTAGCTCAAGATATCATTATTATCAAAGAAGATTGTGGCAGCGACAAGGGCTTTAGCGTAGAAGCTATTACAAGAGACGAAAAAGAAATCATTTCTTTACCAGAAAGAATTTTTGGCCGTTTTACTTCAGAAGATATTATTCATCCAGAAACACAAGAAGTTATTTTAGCTAAAAACAAAATTATCACAAGAGAAATCATTAAAGTTATTTTAGAAGCTAATATCACTAAAGTTAAAATCAGAAGCGTTCTAACGTGTAATTGTGAATACGGTATTTGCACTAAATGTTATGGTTTAAATTTAGCGACTAATAAAAGTGTAGAAATAGGTGAAGCAGTTGGTGTAGTAGCGGCTCAATCTATTGGCGAACCAGGTACGCAGTTAACGATGAGGACCTTCCATACTGGTGGAGTTCTTTCGGTAGCAGATATTACGCAAGGTTTGCCGAGAATTCAAGAATTATTTGAAGCGAGAAAGCCAAAAGGCAAAGCTATTATTAGTGAATACGACGGTATGGTTAGAGACGTGAAAAACATTACTTCTTATTCTTACGAAATTATTATTGTTCCTGATAACAATCCGAACGAAGAATATATTTACACTGTTGATGGTAATGTGGATGTTATAGTGCAGAAAAATATGCATGTTGAAGCGGGACAAAGGTTAACTTCTGGTTCGGTTGATTTAAGAGAAATGTTAAGAGTAAGTAGTGTGAAAAAAACACAAAAATACATTTTAGAAGAAGTGCAAAAAGTTTATCAATCTCAAAGTGTTAATATTAGTGATAAACACATTGAGATTATCGTTCACCAAATGTTTAAACAAGTCTTAATTATCTCTGAAGGTGATACTCATTTCTTACCGGGATTAGAAGAAGTCTCCATTAAAGAATTCAAACGAGTTAACGCCGAGATAATTAAACAAAACAAAACTTTAGCCGTAGGACGGCCGGTGTTATTAGGGATTACGAGAGCTTCGTTGAAAAGTGATTCTTTGCTTTCAGCAGCCTCTTTCCAAGAAACAACTAAAATTTTAATCGATGCAGCTATTAGAGGTCAAAAAGATAATTTATACGGGCTGAAAGAAAACGTTATCGTTGGTGGTTTGATTCCGGCGGGAACAGGTATTTTGGAAACATCTTATTTTGAGTACCCAATTCGCCAAGAGGTTAACCTAGAGGTTGAGTCAGACAATCTGGAAGAAAACCTTGAAGTAAAAACTCTTGAAGAGGAAAAAACATTACCAGAAGAAAGTATTTAATAAAAAAAGGTATATTTTTCAAAAATAAAGTATAAAAAATATTGACTTTTATCATAAAAAAAGATAAAATAAGTTGTCTTATATTTATACTTTATAAAAAAAATAAAAAAAGGGGATTCATTTCGCGATGCCTACTGTTTCACAATTAATTAAAAAAAGAAGAAGCGATAAAGTTTCTAAATCTAAATCGCCTGCTTTAGGGTTTAGTTATAATAATTTAAAGAAAAAAACTAAAAACTACAATTCGCCTCAAAAATCAGGTGTTTGTATTAAAGTTTCTACTATGACGCCAAAAAAACCTAACTCCGCTTTAAGAAAGTTCGCTAGAGTACGTTTAAGTAATGGTTCTGAGGTAACAGCTTATATTCCTGGAGTAGGTCATTCTTTACAAGAACATAGTACTGTTTTAGTACGTGGAGGAAGAGTGAAAGATTTACCTGGTGTACGTTATCACATTGTAAGAGGAGCTTTGGATGCTACTGGTGTAGCTAATAGAAAACAAAGCCGTTCTAAATATGGATCTAAAAGAGTTGTAGCTAAAAAATAAGCATTATTTTGATTAAAAAAATGTTCAGATAAAAAAATAACGAAAGAAATAAAGGTACATATATGTCTCGTAAAAGAAGTGCTCGAAAAAGAGAAGTTTCACCAGATCCAATTTATAATTCTAAATTAGTAACTAAAATTATTAATACGATTATGAAAAGTGGTAAAAAAGGAACAGCTCAATCTATTTTATACGGTGCATTAGATCGTGTAAAAGAAATGACTCAGAGAGAACCGATTGATGTTTTCAATGAAGCTTTAAATAATATTATGCCTATTTTAGAAGTACGTACACGTACAATAGGAAGCCAAAACTATCAAGTTCCTTCAGAGGTTCGTGCAGAAAGACGTCAATCTTTAGGTTTAAGATGGTTAATTCAATATGCTCAAAAACGTAGTGAAAAAACTATGGAAGAAAAACTAGCTAAGGAAATAGTTGAAGCCGCTTCTGGCACTGGTTTATCAGTGAAAAAAAGAGAAGATACGCATCGTATGGCTGAAGCTAATAAAGCTTTCGCTCATTATCGTTGGTAATCGGAATAAGTAAGGAAAATTATACTAATGGGACGTCAATTTAAACTAGAAAAAATTCGTAATATCGGTATTATGGCTCATATTGATGCTGGTAAAACAACAACAACTGAAAGAATATTATTTCATACAGGTAAGATTCATAAAATAGGCGAAACACACGATGGTGCTTCGCAAATGGACTGGATGGCACAAGAACAAGAAAGAGGAATTACTATTACCTCTGCTGCTACAACAACTTTTTGGAAAGATCATCAAATTCAAATAATTGATACTCCGGGACACGTTGATTTTACAGTGGAAGTTTCTCGTTCTTTAAGAGTTTTAGATGGTGCAATAGTGGTAATTGATGCTCAAGCAGGAGTGGAACCGCAAACAGAAACAGTTTGGCGCCAAGCGACTGAATATAAAGTGCCAAGAATTATTTTCGTTAATAAAATGGATAAAGTGGGAGCTGATTATGCTTACGCTATTGACACTTTGAAAAAACGCTTAGGCGTAAAAGCTTGTGCTATCCAATGGCCTATCGGTAAAGAAAATAATTTCACCGGTTTAATCGATTTAATCGAGATGAAAGCTTTCGAATATGACGGTTCACCGTCAGAAAACGCTAAAGAAATAGAAATACCTGAATATTTGAAAGAAACCGCTTTATTAAAAAGAGAAGAATTAATTGAAACTTTAGCAGATTTTGATGATGAATTAATGACAATGTTTTTTGATGAACAAAAAATTACAACAGACATGTTAAAAAGAATCATCAGAAAAGCGACTTTAGATGTTAAATTCTTCCCTGTTTTATGCGGTTCTGCTTTTAAAAATAAAGGTATTTTAAAAACTTTAGACGCTGTTATTGATTATTTACCTTCTCCGTCTGATGTTCCTTCTATTACTGGTAAAGATGCTGATGGTAACGAAATAGTTCGTAAAACTTCTGATGACGAACCTTTCACAGCTTTAGCTTTTAAAATTATGACTGATCCTTTTGTAGGACGTTTAACTTTTTTAAGAGTCTATTCGGGCACCGTTAAAACAGGAACTTATATTAAGAATACTGTGAAAAACGTGAAAGAACGTGTAGGACGTTTGTTGCAAATGCACGCTAATGATAGAGAAGAGATTCAAGAAGCTAATGCTGGTGATATTGTGGCTGTAGTAGGATTGAAAAATACTATTACAGGACACACTTTAACAGCTGAAAATGATTTTGTAATCTTAGAATCAATGAATTTCCCTGAGCCAGTTATTGAGATCGCAGTTGAACCAAAAACTAAAAATGATCAAGATAAAATTGTTTTTGCTTTAGGAAAATTAGCAGAAGAAGATCCAACTTTTAAAGTTTATATTAACCACGAAACAGCTCAAACTATTATTGCTGGTATGGGTGAGCTTCATTTAGACATCATTATGGATCGTTTAAGAAGAGAATTCAAAATTCAAGCTAATGTAGCGCAACCTCAAGTTTCTTATCGTGAAACTTTAACTAAAGAAACGCAAACAGAAGGTAAATTCATTCGTCAATCTGGCGGACGTGGGCAATATGGACATGTTTGTATGACTTTTGAGCCAAACCCTGGTAAAGGGTTTGAGTTTGTTAATAAAATTGTGGGCGGCTCTGTTCCACGTGAATATATCCCTTCAGTTAAAAAAGGATTAGAAGAATCTTTATCTGGCGGTATTTTAGCCGGTTATCCTTTCATCGATGTTAAAGCAACTTTAACAGATGGTTCTTACCATGATGTCGATTCATCGGAGATAGCATTTAAAATTGCTGCTTCTATAGCTTTAAGAGAAACCAAAAACAATGGTGGTCTTGTTATTTTAGAACCTATTATGAATGTGGAAATCATAACACCGAATGAATATGTTGGTAATGTAATTGGCGATTTGACTTCCAGAAGAGGTAGATTAGAAACGCAAGAAAACCGTGGCAACACAATCGCGATTAAAGCTTTGGTACCTTTATCAGAAATGTTTGGTTACGCGACTAATTTGCGTTCCAACACTCAAGGTAGAGCCAATTTCGTAATGCAATTTGCTAAATATGAAAAAACACCAAAAAGTATTACGGAAAATATTATTAAAGAACGTAGTGAATTTATTAAAAAATAAAAAAATCAAAAAGGAGGCCTTAATAAAATGGCTACTAAAATTTTTAACAGAAATAAAACACACGTTAATGTAGGAACTATTGGTCATGTTGATCATGGTAAAACTACTTTAACAGCTGCAATTACTTCTTATTTATCTACAAAAGGATTAGCAAATAAACAAAGTTACGATCAAATAGATAAAGCGCCTGAAGAAAAAGAACGTGGTATCACTATTAGCACTTCTCACGTAGAATACGAAACAGAAAAAAGACACTATGCTCACGTAGATTGTCCTGGGCACGCCGATTACATTAAAAATATGATTACTGGTGCTGCTCAAATGGATGCTGGTATTTTAGTAATTTCTGCTGTTGACGGAATTATGCCCCAAACAGAAGAACATATCTTATTAGCTAAACAAGTAGGTGTTCCTAAATTATTAGTTTTCATCAACAAATGTGATGTTGTTGCTGATGAAGAACTTTTAGAGTTAGTAGAAATCGAAATTAGAGAATTATTAAACAAACATGGTTTTTTAGGCGACGAAGTTCCTATCGTTAGAGGATCTGCTTTAAAAGCGGTTGAAGATGACCCTAAATATTTAGAGAAAATCCAAGAATTACTTGACTTTTTAGATACTTACATAGAAGACCCAGTTCGTGAAATTAACAAACCTTTCTTAATGCCTATAGAAGATGTTTTCACTATTACAGGTAGAGGAACTGTTACTACTGGACGTGTCGAAAGAGGAATGTTGAAAGTTGGTGAAGAAGTAGAAATAGTTGGAATTAGAGAAACTAAAAAAGCTGTTGTTACAGGTTTAGAAATGTTTAGAAAATCTTTAGACACAGCGCAAGCTGGTGACAACGTAGGGGTTTTGTTACGTGGTGTTTCTCGTGAAGACGTAGAACGTGGACAAGTTTTAGTTAAGCCTGGCAGCGTTAAACCACATTCTAAATTCTTAGCGCAAATTTATGTTCTTACAGCTAAAGAAAACGGAAGAACTACTCCTTTCGGTACTAATTACCGTCCTCAATTCTACTTAAGAACTACTGACGTTACTGGTGTTATCGAATTACAAGATGATGTTAAAATTGTAATGCCTGGTGATTTAGCCGAAGTTACAGTTACTTTAATTAATCCAATAGCTATGGAAGAAGGAACTAAATTTTCTGTTCGCGAAGGCGGACGTACTGTTGGAGCAGGTTCGGTAATTAAAATTCTTGAATAATTTCGCCCCTTCTTAAAAAAAAGACTATCAAAGTCTTTTTTTATTTATACGGGGTTTTTTGCTAGTTCGTCTTTTTGAGGGTTAAAGATGAGTGCTTAATTCTTTCCTAAAAAAAGTTTATTTATGATAATTCAGCAGGAAATATGATAAAATAATAATAAATTGTATAATTAAAACTTTACATTATACTTTTTTATCAACTGAAAAAAAATTAGAAAAACAGAAATAAATAAGGAGATAAATATGTTTTTAAAAGGCTTTTTTTCATGAAATTATTGGCTTATTCTCGGATAGAAAGAGAAGGGCGTACGGGATAGCGCTTGGATAGAAGAAGAAAATCAAGAGTATAAAAGTGTCTTATGGAAATTAGCTTTCATTTTTTTTGGGATGATGATTGTGTGGTGCATGTTGATTATTTTTTTAATATTTTCTTCTGTTAAAACGTTTTTTTACCTTCTTTATTGAATTCTTTTTAAACGTCAATAAATAAAATACCACCCTTGTTTATACTGCATTTTTTAAATACTAAAATAGACGTCGAAATAGAAGTTCCGAAAAATAAATTAGCTGGTAAACCGATTACAGTGTCTAAATAATTTTTTTCTATTAAAGTTTTTCTAATTTCTAGTTCGCTACCACCGTGGAATAAAACGCCATGTGGTAAAACAATAGCTAAAACGTCATCTTCTGCTAAATTATGAACTCCTTATATATCAAGAAATGATTTATATAAATTTAGTGTTCGACTTGCTCCTAGTGCGCTGTTCCGTTTTTTTAGACAACTTTTGTCTCTAAAATTATTCTTTAAAACTTAAAATTAAGTGATAATTTCATATCTTTTCAAACTAACAAAGTATTTTCATTAGACGAAAAAAAGTGTCTAATATTTTTTTTATAATTTGCTAGTTTCAAAAGATATTTTTGCTAATATTTTAACCCTTCACTATATAGTTAGGTAAAAAAAATTAAAAACTCATATACAAAATGAAAAGAAAATGATTTTTATTATTAATAAGATCATTTTATTGTAAAAAAGGCGTAATAAAGATACCTTTTTTTAAAAGGTTTAATTAAAAAGATATTTGTAAATAATTTATCTTAAGTTTTGAGAATATTGAGAAGGAGATGAATAGTTTAATTTAGTTAATAACCATTTTTGATTCCAAAAATTAGGAAATTGGTTAATGATAGTTTTTATTTTTGTCATTGGTTTTTGGAATAAAAAAGGATGACGATTTTCTAGAATACTTTTCATTTGGCCGAATAAGTTTTCAATGACAGAGTTATCTCTAGGTGTTGCTTTACGAGACATACTAATAAGAAAACCTTTTTTTGTTAAAGTATGTTGGATTTTTAAAGATTGATAAACTGAACCTTGGTCTGAGTGGATAATACAAGTTTTTTTTGGTTTCGGCATTTTTTTGATAGTATTTAAAACTAAATCTTTATTTTGTTGCTTAGAAACATGAGAAGCGACTATTTGATTGTTAAAAGAGTCGATAATACAAGAAAAATATAAAAAACCTTGGGGAGTTTTGAAATAAGTGATGTCGGTAAATAGTTTTTGCATTGGTTCAGCGCTTTTAAAATCTTGATTAATTAAATTAGGAGCTATGTTTAAATTATCCTTTAAAGAACGATAATGATATTTATTTTTTTTGATTCTTAAACGACAACAAATCCCTTTTTCTTTCATGATGAGATAAACTTTTTTCTTATTGATGGTTTCATTAAAGATTTTTTGATATAAATGAGTGATTTTACTATGGCCAAATAAATATTCATGCATTTTACATAAAGATTCAATACGTTTTTGTTGTAAAAGATCTTTTTCTTCTTTTTCTTGGAGTTTATTTTTAACTTTCAACCAATAATAATAAGTACTTTTTTTAATTTGAATTGTTTTTAAAATGGTGGTTAAATTAAGAGTTCGATTGAATTGGTTAACTAAATGAAAAACAATCTTTTTATCAATTTTTTTAATTTTTTCAATAATGTTTTGTAATAATTTAATTTTTTGTTGTAGTTTGTCTATTTTTATGATTAAAATCCCCATTTACTTTTTTTATCTTTCTTTTATATGTTATCTATTATAACTCTAAAAGATTTTTTATTTAAAGAGATTTTGTTTGAAAATGTCATATCTTAAAAAAAGGGGGTTGTACGCAAATGGGGGTTCTTCTTTTTCTTTTTTTATTTGTCTTTATGATTTTGTTAGAGCTTCAGCACATTGATGTTTTTTTAATAACAACTAT
>NZ_AKIL01000134.1 GCF_000309485.1 Milkweed yellows phytoplasma str. MW1 | reverse complement strand
GAGTTAAAAATTAATTTATTATTTTTTATTTCGATAGTTTTATTTTATTTTAACTCTTTTTCTGTTTATGCTATGGAAAAAAGCCAAAAAAAAGAAGAAATAGAATTAAACATTTTAGAAGAAAAAAAAACAAGACAAATGATAGATAAAAAATCTTTATCTTCAGATGATGATATAATTTCGCAACAAGAAAAATTTGATGAATCCGCTGTGATTGATGTTTCTTTTTCGTTGTTAGAAAATCATTATAAAAAAAATTCATCCAAAAAACATTCTTTTATAGGATGGAAACATGATTTTGGTTCTTTGTTTTCTAAAAAAATAAGGCTTTTTTATAATGTAGCCCAAGTTAAAACAGTTCCTTGTATTTCTTTCCAAGAATGGTTAAACTTTAAACAGTTATGTTTTGGCCTTGTGGATCATCATATTCCTAAAGTTAATCTTTTATTTGATTTGATTGATTTTTCCGGCATTAAAGAAGAGTTTGTTGACGATAAATACGATAGAATAGCTTTAGAAACGGTTGATTTTTATCGTTTATTGAAGAAAGAACCATCTTTAGGGTGTTTTTATTTTAAAAAGAACGAAATAAAGGCGGTCGATTCGGTTAATATTTCGTTTTGCAATTGTAAAAACACAGGTTATTCTTTGTTAGAATTGATCCATGAAATAATACATTTTAGAGACAATGATTTAGATACTTTAAAAAAACATTTAGTGATTTATGTTCAACATTTAATGGAAATCGTTAAAGGCGAAAATATTTCTGAAGAAGTAGACCTTTCTATCGAACAGTTATTGGATAAAATCACTACTTCAACTGATATTGAGTCCTTGGAGAAAAATTTATTATTTCATTTGATTAAAAATTTAAGCTATAAATATGTTCCAGAAAAATTTTCCATCCATTCTACTTTGGAAAATAAAAAAATCAAACCCTTACAAGAAATGAAACTGACTTTATCTTTTGCACCACAACATCAAACTATTGGCTTTTTGTTAAAAATAAAAAATGACGCAGAAAACAATTTTTATCTTTATTTATATGAAATTTTTAACGAAGAAAAAAATGAACCAGAAAAATTACAATTTATCGATAAAGTGATGATTTCTAGCATCCAGAAAAATAAAGAGATGTTTTTTAATCATTTATCTATTAACGTTTTAAAAAAGAAAACTTTGTTTGTTAAAGGGATATCTTTATTTAACGCACGCATTTAAAAAATCAACATTATCTTGAATAGTGCAAAAAAATAATAAATAAAATAAATTTTTAATTTTAAACGGAGAAAATTATGAATATAATGAACGATATTAATCCTAAGAGAATCACTGAAGACCAATTTGTTGTTTTAATCGAAATCCCTCAAGGTAGTAATAAAAAATACGAAATTGATAAAGAAACAGGCTTGTTATCATTAGACCGCTATTTGACGACGTCTTTTTGTTATCCTGTTAATTATGGTTTTGCCCCTTTAACTTATTGCGAAGATAACGATCCGCTGGATGTTTTTGTTTTATCCCAAGCGCCCTTAGATCCGATGGTTTTAGTGAATTGTCGTCCTCTCGGAGTTATTCGCATGATTGATAACGGAGAATTAGATGAAAAATTGATCGCTGTTCCTGTGAGAGATCCTTTAATGGAACAGTACCAAGATATTAAAGAATTGCCTCAACCTTTAGTAGCCGAAATAGAACATTTTTTACTTCATTATAAAGATTTAGACAAAAAAACAGTTTCTATAGAAAAAATAGAAGGAAAACAAGAAGCTAAAAAAGTTATTAAACGTTCTTTAGTTGCTTACCAAGAAATCACTAAAAAATAACACTGTTTTAATTGTTGTAGTTTTCTTATTTTTCAAAAAGACTTATCGCCAATGATATGTCTAATTTTTATTTTTAAAATTTATTTTTTGAAATGTATGAATGATTATAATTGTTTTTATGTTATTTTTATTTCGCATTTGATAAAATAACGAAAGAGATGACGAATAACAATGAAAACAACTGTCATTTTAAATAAAAAAACTTCTTATGATTATTTCTTAGATAAAAAATATTGTGCTGGAATTAAATTATTGGGTAACGAAGTTAAATCTATCCGTTTAGGCAAAGTTAATTTAGATAGTTCTTACATTTATTTTGTGGGCGATGAATTGTTTGTTTATAATATGAAAATCACTAAATATGATTTTAGTAATAATTTTGATTTTGAAGAAAATAGGAAAAAGAAGCTTTTGTTGAAAAAGCAAGAAATTTTACAAATAAAAAGTAAAATTAAATTGAAAAATTTTAGCGTTATTCCGATTAAACTATTCTTAATTAAAAACTTTTTTAAATTAGAGTTCGCTTTAGCTCAAGGTAAGAAAAAATACGATAAAAGAGCTGATTTAAAGAAAAAAGATGATAATTTAAGAATTAAGAAAGCTTTAAAATATTCTGAATATTGATCTTTTCTTTTTAAATAATTTCTGTTTTACCTTTTTAAAAGACCTTTTCTAAGGTCTTTTCTTTTAAAAAGGAAATAAAATATAGAACGTTTTTTAACGTTCTTAAGGATAAATAGCGTTAATATGTTATAATTTAAGCAAGGTGAAAAGAATGAAGACAGAAATAGTAAATAAAATTAAATTTTTAACAGACTTGATTAATAAAGCTAATTATGATTATTATAATTTAAACACTTCTGAAATAACAGATCAACAGTATGACGCTTCCTTGCAAGAATTGATTTCTTTGGAAAAAAAGTACCCTGAATATAGATTAAATTATAGTCCTACTTTTAAAATAGGCGGAGCTGTTAATTCTAAATTTAAAAAAATCGTTCACGAAGTGCCTATGTTATCTTTAGAAAATGTTTTTGACTTTAAAGAGTTAAAAGACTTTTATCATCGTGTTTTTAAAAAAGTCAGTCATTCCCATTTTATTACGGAATTGAAAATTGATGGAGTGGCGATTAATTTAAAATATGAAAAAGGTATTTTAGTCCAAGCCACTACTAGAGGGAACGGGCAGGTAGGAGAAGCGGTGATCGATAACATTAAAACCATTAAAAATATTCCTTTAAAACTACAAAAAGATATCTATTTAGAAGTGAGAGGGGAAATTTTTTTTAAATATGATGATTTTGCAAAATTAAACACTTTACAGGTAAAAAATAATAAACCTCCTTTTTCCAACCCTCGTAATGCCGCTTCAGGGACAATTAGGTTATTAAATTCTGATACCGTATCTCAAAGGATTTTGTCTTCTTTTATCTATCATATCGTCAAACCGCCTGCTTTTGTTAAAACTCAAAAAGAGGTTTTGGACTTTTTAAAGGAAATGGGTTTTTCTGTTAATCCTTATTATTATGTGGCAGATTCATTTGAAGCATTAATTACTCATATTAATCGATATGAAAAATTAAAAGATACTTTACCTTATGATACGGACGGAGTTGTGGTTAAAGTCAACCAATTAGAACTTCATCCCCTTATTGGTTATACTAGTAAATTCCCTAAATGGGCCATAGCTTATAAATTTAATTCTTCCCAAGGAGAAACTATTGTTAAAAAAATTACCTTTCAAGTGGGTAGAACTGGTTCTGTGACTCCTGTAGCGGAATTATTGCCGGTTATGGTTAGTGGTAGTGTTATTTCTAAAGTTTCTTTGCATAATTATGATTATATTCACAAAAAAGACATTAGAATTGGGGATACTGTTTTAATACATAAATCCGGTTCTATTATTCCTGAAATTATTGACATTATTCAAGAAAAAAGGACCGATCAAACTCCTTTTAAAATGATTACTCATTGTCCTTTTTGTCAAACGCAGTTAGATAAAAAAGCTTATGAAGTAGATTATTTTTGTTTAAATGAAGTTTGCGAAGAAAAACAAATTAAAAAAATAATTCATTTTGTTTCCCGAGAAGCGATGGATGTTAATGTTTTAGGAGAAAAAACTTTAATTCTGTTTTTTCAAAAAGGTTTTGTTAAAAAAATATCTGATTTATACTCTTTAAACTCTTTTCGTAGTCAATTAGAAGACTTGCCAGGCTTTAAAAGTAAAAAGGTTAACAATATTTTAAAAGCTTTAGAAATCAGCAAATCTCAACCTTTTGAAAGGCTTTTGTTCGCGTTAGGTATTAAACATATTGGGATTAAGGTTGCTAAAATTTTAGTTCAAAAATATCACAACATCTATGCTTTAAAAGAAGCTACTGAAGAGGACTTATTGGCTATCCCTGAAGTAGGTATTAAAATTGTTGAAAGTCTCGGAGATTATTTTAAAAAACCTCAAAATTGGGAAGAAATAAATCTTTTAATGCAACATAATCTTCAATTTCAAAACGATTATAAAAATAAAACAACAGTTCAAGATAATTTCTTTAAAGGTAAAAAAATTGTTTTAACAGGTAGTTTGAAACATTATTCGCGCAAAGAAATATCTTCTCTTTTAGAAGAAAAAGGCGCTTTAATCGTTAATTCTGTTTCTAAAAACATAGATTATTTAATTTGTGGTCACGATAGTGGTTCTAAATTAGTCAAAGCTCGCGTTTTAGGAATTAAAATTATTAATGAAGAAGAACTGGAACAAAGGTTATCCAAAAGATAAAAAGAAAAAAGGTAAAAAATAATAAAATGAAAAATATTGGTGTGGATTTGGTCGAAATAAAAAAAATAAAAGATGTTGGATTGGATAAAATAGCTAATAGAGTTTTATCTCTTAAAGAACACGAATATTATGCTACTATCAATAATAAAGAGGTAAAGTATAGTTATGTCGCAGGAAGATGGGCCGCTAAGGAAGCTATTTTTAAAGCTTACACTAAAGGCGATTTAACTCATAATTATTCTGATTGGTCTATTTTAAACCATGAGCATTATGGTTTGCCCTGCGTTATTGATCCTTATCAAAATAAAATCATGATTTCTATTTCGCACACAGATAATTACGCTATCGCTTTTGTTGTTTTGATGTGATAATTGATGATATGAATTCGTTTAATAAAAATAAATAAAAAAGAGCTTTATAGGCTCTTTTTTATTTATTTTTCAATATTAAGACTTGGTTCCTGTTTTTCAGGGAAAAAAGTTTTCTTTTCTTTTGTTTTAAAAGAAAGATAAATTATATATAAAGCGAATATAATCAAATGAAAGATAATCAGGATTAATAAAATGTTTTTCCATTTTTCTAAGGCTTGTTGGTTTTTTTCTAAACGTTCTAATTGAGCGTTTTTTTCTTGGGGTTTTTCTAATGTGTAATCAATGAATGATTTTAATTTTTCTTTTATTTGATTATATTTTTGTAAGGCATCTTCGAAATAAATTTTAGCGCGGTCTAATTTATTATTCATAGAGGGATTTTTATCCTCTATTTCATAACTTTCAAATAAATCGTTACCTTTTTTCATCAAAGATAAAGCGCTATTGTCTGATTCATCATTTTGGATTTGGTCAGTAATCTCTTTTTTTAAAGCGATTAAGACTTCGTTATCTCCCGCAGATAGATCCACTAATGACAACCATTCTTGGACTGATTTTTGTTTTTCTTCTACTCTTTGTTTGGTTAATTTGGTGTTGTATTTTTTGAGTCGAGTGATAATCTTTTTAAATTCTTCATTAACATTGTTGAAAGAAGTTAATAAATCGTCAAAAGAGGGTTTTTCTTCTTTGTCTTCTTCTTTTTCATGTTCTGTTATGTCTGCTTCTGTTTTTGCTGTTTGGTATTGTTTTTCGCAAGCTGCCCATTTGCTGATAATTGTTTGAGAATTTTGTTGATTTTCTAAATTATCGATAAATCCATCAAATTCTGAATGATCTTCTTTTTGATTTTGAATTAGTTGTTTTAATTTTTTAGCAATCCCTAATTCTCTTTCTGCTATTTCTTTATTGTTTAATAGTTCTTGACGTATGGGAATAACGTTCTTTAAATTATTGTTAGCCCCGAAAAGAAGCTTATTATTAATTAAAGCCAAAAGAAAAAGGGTTAAAAGGAGAATAAAGATTTTTTTTATTGATTTTTGATGTGATATGTGATAATGATAATTGTTTATTGTTCTAAACTCTTTTCTAATTTAAGTTTGATGTTTAAAATGGATTATATTAGCATTTTTGAATTTTTATTTTCCAAAGTTCAATATTAAAAAGCAAATATTATCCGCTTGCATTATAACATAAAAAGATTTATAAAAATAAAAAAGAAAACCTCTGAGGACTCATTTTTAGTATAACCTTTAGATGAATTTGGGGAAGGTTTTATTTTTGGAGATTTAGCTAATAGAAACCAAGATTAAATATGGATTTTTTTCCATTTATTTTTTTTGTTGTCATCATTAGGTAAAAAGATAATGACAATAAAAAGGATAATATTTAAGAAAATAATTGAAAAAATTTGGTTAGCATTATTTTTTAATTTTTGATAACGGAATAATTCAACCACACTTTTCTCTTTGATATTAGAAGTTTTTATAAAGTGAAGTGGAGTGTTGAAATTGTCGCTGACAACATCATTGATCCCGATAAAACGATTATCTTTATCAAAAAAAAGAAAATTTAATGTTTTCTTTTTATGTTTTAAGTTGAAAACAGAATCAAATAAAGCCGAATTTCCTTTCAGACTGCCAACTTTGCTTTTGAAAAATTGGGGAAAATTAACTTTATTATCTGAATTGAATAGATAATACGCTTCTTGGCCTATTTTTAAATCTGAAATTTTGGTCATTTCTGCAATAGGATAATTATAATCAGATTCAAAAGTTAATAAAATTAAATTATTTTTATCAAAAAGAAAACTTTGTAAATGTCCTTTTTCTTTTCTTTTGCCTTCATCAGGAGTAGAGGTAATAATATTAATTTCATCTGAAAAAATATTGATAAAATTATTGATCCAATTATCCATCTTTTCGTATTTTTGATCTTCAAATTCATAGTCATTATTGCAATTAGATAAAACGTAATATAAAAATTTATTATTGGCTAATCTTTGTTGATGAAGAATAACGCCATTACCGTTTTGACCGTTACCTTTATGCCAAACGATTAAAGAATTTTTGATCTTATCTGATAAATCTATCTTTTCTTTTTTTGGGGCATTTTTTAATTCTAAAGATAAAAAAGAGTTATCGCCTTTATATAAATCATAGTTATTAAATTTACGTGTGTAAGTTGCGGAGATTTGTTTATTTTCTTTATTGCGTTTGTGTATAATTAATTCTAAGTTTTCATATCCCTTTTTGCCATCTATTTTGTTTAAGTGAATTTCTAAATCTTCTTGATGAGGGTCCATGAAAAAGATTTCCTCTTTATAATCGTAATTGCCGACTAAATAAATCAAAAATTTGTTCGTGTTTTTTGTCTTCTCTTGAGAAGAGGAAGAAATAACGATTGGTTTTTGATCCAAGAGCAATAAATCTTGAACAAAAAAATTTATTTTGCTAGGTTTGTTGTCTTTAAATTTATTTTGAAATTTCTTTATTTTATTTTGAAAAATAATTTGGTAATTTTTATCTTCAAAAGTTGGATTTACTTGAAGTCTTTGTTTCATTT
Organism: Milkweed yellows phytoplasma str. MW1; assembly: GCF_000309485.1. GTDB lineage: Bacteria > Bacillota_I > Bacilli_A > Acholeplasmatales > Acholeplasmataceae > Phytoplasma. The sequence goes on along the minus strand of NZ_AKIL01000134.1, from coordinate 1,770 downwards.
CTTCAAATCTTTCGTTAATGTGGATCATATTGATCACTTGGGAAAAACTATCGGTGGTTTTATCACCTTGAAGAACGCTTCTATTCATCCCTATAATTTGACCTTTATTGTTAAATACCATTCCTCCGCTATTGCCGCTATCGATTTGAATATTGAAATTAATTTCTTTTTCGTTATGGTAAATAATGCTACCTTTTTTCAATAAATTAATTTCTGGATATTGTCTAGGATTTTGAGAGATGGGATTGACATAAGGCCATCTGGAACCGAAAAAAGGATAATTATTTTCTTGATTTTGTAGTATTTCGTTTTCGTATACGAAAGTGAAAGGTATTTTAGGGTTTTTTATCAATTGAGAACCTATACTATAAATATCTTCCCCTTCTTTTAAGGGCAGAGATGGTTCTTGTTGGAGAAAAGGTTGTTTCGCTGTTTTTAAAATATCTTCCACTTTTTTAAATGATTCATGGTCGGAATCAATAAAAGTGACAATACCTATGTCATCTGTATCGCGCTTATTATCGATATAATTATATACAGAAGCTGTTTTCTGTTTAAATTCGTGGTTAAAAATATGAATAATTTCGTTTTTGTGTGCGTGTTCTATTACGTGGCGATTCGTTAAAAGATAATATTTATATTTTATTTTCCCTGTATATTCATCTTTAATTTTATCTATGTCCCAAATAAAACCAGAACCTAGAAAATCTTTATAATTGATTAAAAAATTAAGTTTCGATAAAGAACGAATTTTGCCGGATAATGATTCTTTTTCAGAAAGAGACGAATCTTCTAAAGGAGAAATGGTTTCAGTAGGCAATTCTGTATGATGTGGTTTTTCAATATTTTTTAAAGAAGCCGAACAATAAGTATCAATTAAGTATTTTGTTAAATATTGTTCAAAGGAGATAACTTTTTCAGGAAAATTTTGATGAATTAAACCTAAAAAAAGACCGTTTTGATCTAAGAAGATATTAAATTTTTTGTCTTCTTGGCCTTTTTCTTTGATCTTGATTGGCAAAAAAAATTTATTATGAGTATCTTCTTGTTGGAAAAATTCTTCATCTTCCTCTATGGTTATGGTATGGATGATACATTTTAAAAAATTATACATACTGTTAGAAGTGATAATATAGTTAATTTCGGTTTTGTTATTTTTATTCTCTTTATCAGGCAAAGAAATGCCGATAAATTCACCTTTGGTGTTGAAAAAAATTTTATTATTTTTACCTTTAATAGAAATAGGCAAATAATGGGTATTATTTTCGTCGTAATCTTCACTTATGATGCCTTCTTGGAATGGCTTGATATTTTCTTTTGTATCCAAGGTAAAAGCGTATACTGTTTCGCCAATGTGGAATTTATGCCTTTTCAATTCATAAGAAGAAGCTGGTTTTTCTTTGTTTTTTTCTTTTTCGAAAACAGTTTGGATGTTTTTGTGAATTTTTTCAATAATTTCGCATTTCTTTTTCATATCGTTATCGTTTGTCTTGAATAATTGATTATTTTTGTTATAATGAAAAAGGTTTGGTTGTGTTTCCAAGTTAAAAAACATACGGTAATAAAAAAAACCGGCCAATAAAAAGATAAAAAAAGAAATGAATAAGTATTTTTTGGGTATTTTATTCACGTACATAAATTTATTTTATTTTTTCTACCTTCTTTTAATATTATGATATATTTAGCTTTATAAAATAAATAAATAGAATTGTTTTTTAAGGTCTTAACTATATTATATACTATTTTTTGTCTGAGAAAAAAGAGACTTAT
>NZ_AKIL01000135.1 GCF_000309485.1 Milkweed yellows phytoplasma str. MW1 | reverse complement strand
GTTAAAATGTAAAATGTGATTTTTTCGGTTTTTATTTTTCCTTTTTCACACCAAATTAAAAATGTTATTATTAAGATAGTTTTAAATTATCATAAAAATATGAAATAATTAAAAAAAGAAGGTTTTAAAAACACATGATAAAAAAAGAAGAAATACAAACTCTTTTAAATCAGTCTTTAGAATCAGGCGCTGATTTTGCTGAATTATTTTTCGAAGACAATATTATTAATAGTTTAAGAATAACCGGTCAAGAAGTCGTTTCCTTATCAACTGATAATGTTTTTGGCGTAGGAGTAAGACTTTTACAAGGTTCGGATGAAGTATACGGTTACACTAATAAAGTTGATTTTGACAATATTCAAAAATTAATGACACGTTTAAAAAGGAATTTTAAAGGACCGAAACATACAGTTGTTCCTTTGGGTGAGCCTCAAACTTTAAAAGAAAGTATGAAAAAACCTTTTGATTCGATGACAAAAGAAGAAAAAGCAAAAAAATTAATTAAATTATCAAACATAATGAAAAAACAAAATGATAAAATAATCCAAACTATTGTTAATTATCAAGAAAAAGAACAAAAAATTTTGGTCGCTAATACAGAAGGAGTTTATCAAAATGATGTAAGACCTTATATACGTTGTGGTTTGATAGCGGTAGCTAAAGAAGGCGAACAAATTCAAGATGTTTATGAAGGTCCAGGACGTTCTATGGGATTAGAATTTTTTGATTTAATAGACTTAGAACAATTAGCACAAGAAGTAGCTCAAAGAGCGACGGCTTTATTAAAGGCAGAAGAAATGAAGCCGCAAGTTATGACCGTAGTTTTAAATAATGGTTTTGGAGGCGTTATATTCCATGAAGCTTGTGGGCACCCTTTAGAAGCTACTGCTATCGCCAAAGGTTTATCGCCTTTTAATAATAAATTAAACCAAAAAATAGCTTCTGATATAGTAACAGCTTATGATGACGGCGCTATTGAAGGCGCTTGGGGAAAACTTAATTTTGACGATGAAGGAATAAAAACCCAAAAAAACCTTTTAATTGAAAAAGGCATTTTAAAAAGCTATTTAGTTGATTTCCGTAATGGACGTAAAATGAAATCTAAACCGACCGGTTCTTCCAGAAGAGAGTCTTATAAATATTCTCCCACTTCAAGAATGAATTCAACTTATATCGCTAACGGCACCGATAAACCAGAACAAATTATTAAAGATACTAAATACGGTTTATATGCTAAAAGTTTAGGCGGCGGAACAGTTGAACCCGCTACGGGAGAATTTAATTTCGTTGTTAAAGAAGGTTATTTGATTGAAGATGGTAAATTGACTACTCTTGTTAAAGGAGCGATGTTGATTGGTTATGGAGATGATGTTTTATTAAAAATAGATCGTGTAGGAGATAATTTATCTTTAGGACAAGGAATGTGCGGTTCTGTTTCTGGTTCAATCCCTACTGATGTAGGACAACCCACTATTAGAGTACAAGAAATGGTTGCTGGCGGCAACAAAAAGGAAAATGCGTAAAATGTATCAAAAATGGATTCAAAAAGGTTTAGATAAAGGCTTTGAAGCTTTAGAAATATTTGTCAGCGAAAGCAAAAGTTTTAAATTAACCCTAGATAACAACAAAGTAGAATCACTTGTAGAAAGCGATCTGGTGACAGTTAATATTAAAGGGATTTATGACAATAAATCAACAGAAGTATATTTTGAAAAAATAGATGATGAAACAGTCGATAAAATGTTGGTCGCTTTGAAGCAAAACACTCAAACAGTTGACAGCAAAGATCCGGCGATTATTTTTGAAGGTTCCTCCTCTTATCCCGATTGGGAAGAAAAAAATTTTGATTTTTCCGTTATTCCTTTAGAAAAGAAAATTCAACTTTTAAAAGATTTAGAAAAAAATATGTCTTCTTCGAAATTAATGAAAAAAATTGAAACCAATTCTTATAAAGAGGTTTTTAGTAAAAAAACTTTAATCAACTCAAAAGGGCTTCATTTAGAACAAGAAAATAGTTACGCTTATCTTTATGTTTCTGCTATTTTCCAAAAAGATGGCGATGTACAAAGTTTTGGTAAATTAAAACTTGTCAAAGATTTCCAAGAATTTAATCCGGAAAAACAAGCCCAAGAAGTGGTTTTTGCGGGTGAAAAAAAATTAAACGGAGCTACTTTAAAATCAAAAAGTTATTCTACAGTTTTTTCAAACGAAATGTTTGCTGATTTTTTAGCCAGTTTTAGCAGTATTTTTACCGGACAAAGTGCTTATAGAAATTTAACTCAATTAAAAGATAAAGAAAAACAAGTTATCGCTTCTCCTCAAGTAAACATCATTGAAGACCCTTTTTCTGATCAAGCTTTTTTCAAAGAAAAATTTGATGACGAAGGAGTTGTTTGTCAACCTAAAAACGTGATTGAAAACGGTGTTTTTCAAGGTTTTATCCATAATTTAAAAACAGCCAAAATCTTTAACACTCAACCGACAGGTAACGGTTTTGATGGAGGCACCGGTTTTAGCAATTGTTATTTAAAACCAGGACAAAGAAGTTTAGATGATATGGTATCTACCATTGAAGAAGGTGTTTTTATCGATGATTTAGTCGGTATGCATGTAGGGATTCAAACTGTAAGCGGTGTTTTTAGTCTTCAAGCTAGTGGTTTTAAGATTGAAAAAGGTAAAATCACTACTCCGGTGAAAATGATTGTTGTTTCAGGTAATTTTTTTGATATTTTAAAAAATTTAAAAGAAATAGCTAATGATTTTGAATTCCAAGTTTCTGGTTTTGGCAGCGCTAGTGTTTATGTTGGAGATTTAATGATTGGCGGCAATTAAACCTTTCTTTAGACAAATAACCAAAAGACTCTCCAATAAGAGAGTCTTTTTGTTTGATGCGTGATCCTTTATAAGCATTATTTTCAAAAATATGAAAAGGACAAACATTATTTATTTGAAATTATTTTGGTTATTTGTTTTTATATTATAAAAGTAGCTTTAAAGGCGTTTTACAAAATACAATTTAAAGATAGGTATTTTTATTTTTGACAAAAATTATAAGATAAGAAAGAAAAAATCGTGTTAAAAGTATATTACAAAAATCAAACTTTAAATGTGGATTATAATACTAGTTTAGAAGAAGTAAAAAAACAATTACAATTGACCAATGTTTACGCCGCTAAAGTAAATAATAAAATACGCGGATTAACGTTTGAATTGGTTGAAGCCGAAAATGACGTTCTTTTTTTAGATTTATCTCATCCTCAAGCGGTGAACATTTATGAAGCTAGTTTGAGATATTTGGTCGTTATGGCTTTTTATCATGTATTTCCTGATAAAAAAGTGCATTTTTCTTATTATAGTTCGCAATCTCTTTTGGTTACACTCGAAAATAAGGCAGAATTGACTTTAGAAATGTTTGAACAAATTCAAAAAAAAATGATAACCTTAGTAGTGCAAAAGTTAAAAATTGAAAAAAAATCTTTTTCTTTGGAAAAAGCTTTAGAAATATATGACACTTTTGGTTTTGAGAATAAAAAAAAGCTTCTTCAACAAAAACCCCAACATAAGGTCTCTTTATATGTTTGTGATTCGTATTATAACGATATGCACCAAGGCATGGTTCCTAATACGAGTTATTTAACTCACTATCAATTATTATATCGTTCTTCTTCTATGATTTTGCAATTTCCTCAAACTTTTCATCATGGTGAAATACCTTTTTTCAAGGAAGAACCTGTTTTTGAAAAAACTTTGCATCAAACTTCGGTTTGGCGTCAAATGACTCAAACACAAAATATTTATCAAATAAATAATTATTCCTCCAATCCTAAAAAAAAATTTGATTTAATTAGCATAGCGGAAATTAACCACCAGAGACAGTTAATGGAGATCAGCAACCAAATAGCTAATAAAAAAGATCAAATAAAAATTATTAATATTGCTGGACCGTCTTCCAGTGGCAAAACCACTTTAGCCAAAAAACTACAATTACAATTAATGGCTGTAGGTATTACAAGCACTTTGGTTAGTATGGATAATTATTACTTACCCCTCGAAGAAGTTCCCAAAACCTCAGATGGTTCATTTTATGATTTTGAACACATCCAAGCGTTAAATATTGATTTATTTAACCAAAATATCAATGATTTAATTTTACATAAAAAAGCTATCATTCCTCAATTTGATTTCAGTACTCGCGTGATTACCCACAAACCTATCGAAATCGATACACAAGTCTTGTTGGTTGAAGGAATTCACGCTAATAATCCTGCATTATTACCTTCCCTTTATAGGGAACAAAAATTTAAAATTTACATTGCTCCTCAACACCAATTATCATTGGATGAACACAATCCTTTGCATATCACAGATATTCGTTTTTTGCGTAGAACTATTCGAGATTTAAAAATGAGAAGCACTAATATTTTAAAAACTTTTGATTTTTGGAAATCTGTTCGAGAAGGCGAATTTAGGTGGATTTATCCTTATCAACAAGAAACGGATTATGTATTTAATTCGGAGTTAATTTATGAATTTAACGTTTTAAAGCCATATTTAGAACCTTTACTGTTAGAAGTGCCTTTGATGAGTCCGTATTTTGAAAAAGCTCAATATTATTTAAAATTATTAAGTTGGTTTGACGCTTGGGAATCTGATTTGATTCCGCATGAATCCTTATTAAGGGAATTTATCGGAAATAGTCCTTTTTATCAATAAAAAATGTTATAATAAAGGATATAAGTTTTAAGTGTGAAAAAGGTCAAAGCTATATGATGTTTTTTCTGTGATTTTGTATTTATTAAATTAATTTGAAGAAAAGGTGAAACAATGTCTGTTCATTATCAACAATTAGAAAAAAGATTTGAAGAAATCGGACATTTTGAAAATATTTTAAATATACTTCATTGGGATATAGCTTGTAATATGAAAGAAGGTTCGGAAAAAAGCCGCGTACAAGAGATTTTAAGTTTAACAAGAGTTATTCGTCAATTGTTAATTTCTGATGAGACTAAAGAATGGTTAAACCAAGCAGAACAAGAAAAAAATTCTTTAGATGTATGGCAAAAAGCCAATTTAAGGGAAATAAAAGCGAAAATACAAGATGAAGAAATTGTGGATCCAGAATTGCAAAACAATTTAATTTTAGCAACTACTCAAGCTGAATTATCGTGGAGAAAAGCTAGACAACAAAACAATTATAAAATGTTTAAGCCTTACTTTCAAAAAGTCCTTGATTATGTTAAACAAATAGCGCATTTAAGATCTAAAGCTTTAAATATCCCTTTATACGATGCTTTAGTGGCGAGATATGAACCAGGCAATACTGTGGAGAACATTAAACAAGTGTTTACTGTTTTAAAAGAAGAATTGCCGCCTTTAATCAAAAAAGTGATGAAAAAACAGGCCAAAAGTGGAACTCCTCTTCAATTTTCTATGCCAATTGAAAAACAAAAAGAATTAAATAATAAAATGATGGAAAAGCAGGCTTTAATGTTAATAAAGGTCGTTTAGACGAATCTACGCACCCTTTTTTGTGGCGGAACCGCTGATGATGTTCGTTTAACCACTCGTTATGATCACAATGATTTTTTAGATAGTTTCATAGGCACTATGCATGAAGTAGGGCATGCTTTATACGAACAAAATTTACCTGACAAATATAAAAACCAACCTGTTGGCAAACCTAGAGGGTATCAATTTCATGAAAGTCAATCTTTGTTAATTGAAAAACAATTGGTTAAAACAAAAGAATTTTTAACCTATTTATATGTTTTTTTAAAGAATGATATGCGCAATTGAATGACTCTTTATTAACGGTTGATAATTTGTATCAAGAAGTTAGCCGCGTTCAACCTAGTTTTATCAGAGTTTATGCGGACGAATTAACTTATCCTTTACATATCATTTTACGTTTTGAAATAGAGGAGATGTTGGTTAATGATCAATTAAATTTAGACGAATTGCCTCATGTTTGGAACCAAAAAATGAAAGATTATTTAGGCATCGTTCCTAATAATGTTTCTGAAGGCTGTCTTCAAGATGTTCCATTGGCCTTCTGGTTATTTCGGTTATTTTCCTAGTTATTTAAACGGTGCTATAATTTCATCTATGTTAATGAGTAAAATCAAAAAAAATAATCCAGACATCAAAAAAGATTTTACACAAGGTAATTTTACAAATGTTAACCAATATTTAAACCAAAATTTTAGAAATTTTGGTTCTTTATATACAGCCGATGAATTATTAAAAATTTCTACTGGCGAGAACAAAATCGATCCTCATGCTTTTGTTAAATATTTAGAAGAAAAATATTTATTTAATTGATTTAATCTTCTTTAAGAAAATAACTCTATTTATTTTAAAAAAACTCAAAATGATAGCCATTTTGAGTTTTTTCTTTTTTAGTATATTTCAGGCTGATAATTATGTTTTTTCAAGTATAGAGTAGGTG
>NZ_AKIL01000136.1 GCF_000309485.1 Milkweed yellows phytoplasma str. MW1 | reverse complement strand
ATTTTTTTTATGTTATCATATAGTAAATTAATAAATAATTTTTTCTAAAAGGTATTTGTTTTAGAAAAATTAGTTGTTCTCATTCGGAACTATTTTGCTGGGGCTCACCCGAATAAGATAAATATTTTTTATTAATTGATTTTTGAGAAAGAAGAAATAATTGCGAAAAGAAGGTTTCAAAAATATGTTGCAACCAAAATGGTTAAAAAATCTGAATTCAGAACAATTAAAAGCAGTTACTTATCCTGATCGTTCTCTTTTTGTTCTAGCAGGTCCAGGCACTGGCAAAACCAAAACACTTACTAATAGAATAGCTTATTTACTGGAACAGAAAAACATTAAGAGTGAAAATATTTTAGCAATTACTTTTACTAATAATGCTGCTAAAGAAATGAAAAAAAATCTAAAAAAAATAGTTAATACTGAATTTTATAATTTGACTATTAAAACTTTTAATGATTTAAGTACCCAAATTTTAAGAAAATATATCGATAAACTTAATTTCGGAATGGACTCCTCTTTTGCTATCATTAGCGAAAACGAAGGACAATCTATTATTAAAGAAAATATGAAAAAATTGGGCATTGATAAAGATTCATATAAAGTATTGGAAATTCAAAGTTATATTTCGAAAATTAAAAAACAATTTGCTAAAAAAGAAATTGTTAATAATATCCTGACTAATGAGACGGATGATATTTTGTTAAAAAAAGAATATAACGAAATAAATTTTATTTCCCTGGAAATGAAAAAAATTTATGATGAGTATTGTCATTTTTTCAAAACTAATAATTTAGTCGATTGTGATGATTTAATTATTTATTCTTATCAATTATTAAAAAATAACCCTTCGGTAGCTTCTTTTTATCAGAAAAAATTCGCTTATCTTTTGGTAGATGAATGTCAAGATATCGATTTAATTCAATATAAATTAATCAAAATTATCGGCAAAAAGAGTGTTATTTTTTTAGCGGGAGATCCGAACCAAACGATTTATCGTTTTAAATATAAAGATGTTATATGCCAAATGTTGTTTGAAAAAGATTTTAAAGCTGATATGTATACTTTAAACGCTAATTATCGATCAACTCAAAATATTTTAAGTAAAGCTAATATGTTAATTGGTCATAATTATGAATCTCAAACAAATCAACCTTTTCAAAAAGAACTTCAAAGTGTTTATGATTCTGGAGAACAAGTAGTTTATAATGATTTTTTAACCGCTAAACAAGAAGCTAAATATATTACTAAAAAAATTAAAGATTTAATCAAGACAGGTAAATATAATTATAATGATATTTGCATTTTATACCGCATTAATAATTTAGGAACAGATATCGAAAATCATTTTCTTTTAGACAATATTCCTTATTTCATTAAAAACAGTTATTCTTTTTATCAAAAAAAAGAAATTAAAGATATGATCGCATACATTCATGTTGTTCTTTCTAATAAACATAATTTCTTTTTAAAAAGGATCATTAATATACCTAAACGTCAAATAGGCATTAAAACAATGGAATTTTTAGAAGATATAGCGAAACAACATAATATTTCGTCTTTATTAGAAACTATTGATTATATCCCACCAGATCGCAATAATAAGGCTAAATTTGTTAATTTTAAAAAAACTTTAGAAATGATTCAAGATATTATTTTTAATGATGATACGACCAATTTATCTAATATAATTGAGAAAATAGACGATATTATTTGTTATTCACGCATGTTAAATGAACAAGAAGAAAAATTATCTCATTATAATAATTATGATAAAAAATTAGCCAACCAGGAGAAAAAAGCCAATATCATTCGTCTCCAAGAAATTTTTAGCCATGAAGACTTAAATCATAAAGGTACTTTTTTAGAAAAATTAAGAATTGTGTTAGATAAAATTTCTTTATTTAATGAAGATAAATTAATCAATGATAAAAATAAAGTGGTTCTTTCTACAATCAAAAAAACTAAAGGATTAGAATTTAAAGTAGTTTTTGCTATTGGTTTTGAAGATCAAATATTTATGGAAAATTTATTAGATAAAAAGAATTCTGATTCCTCCTCTCCTCCTTCTGAAATTTTAATCAAAGAAGCCAGAAGTTTAGCTTATCTAGCTATCACAAGAGCGAAAGAATTATTATATATTAGTAGTTCTGGTTCTCGTTATCTTTTAGGACATCACTTCTTCTTAAAGCCAGTCTCTTTTATCAAGGAAATGCATTTAATTTCTTACTTTAACAAAAAAATTGATAAATACTTCTCTAATAAACCTTCTTATCGAATAGGCGATCAATTAATCCATCAAACTTTTGGTCAAGGAGTATTACTTTCTATTCAAAAAAATATTGCTACCATTTCTTTTGATGACGAAAATCATGGTGTAAAAAAAATATTAATTACCCATTTCTCTCTAATGAAAAGCGATAATACGAATTTATAATAAAAATATTAGATTTACCCATGCAAAAAAGATCTTTATAAATGATTATTTATTTCATTAAAAATATCTTTTAAACTGTTTAGAATTAGAATAAAAAAATGATTACCTTAAATATTATACAACTAATG
>NZ_AKIL01000137.1 GCF_000309485.1 Milkweed yellows phytoplasma str. MW1 | reverse complement strand
GAACCGCTCTTCCGATCTGCTACATATAAATGTATTTTTAATAAATAAAATACATTTATTTTAAATAAAGTACACAAACCAAAAAGAAGAAATTTTTTGGTTTGTTACGGAAAAGTAATTTTTTAGTTTTTTTAATAAATATTTTTTGATGAATCAGAATTATTCTTCATTTTATTCATCGTTATCATGTTCATTTTCTTCTCTTTTGCCATCAACTTCTAGATTTTCATCTTCGATAGTTGTTTCTTTTTCTGCATTTTTATTATCTGATTCTTCGGATGAGTTAGTGTTTTTTTCTTCTGATACATCATTGTTATCATTTGAAGAAACAGTTTTTGCTTGTTCTTCAGATGTGTTTTCTTCATCAGAATCGTTATAAAGTAAAGCTTCTTTTTCTTCTTTAGTTTTTAATTTTGCTTTATCATTGACTTCTTCTTTTTCTGCTTTAGCAAGTTTTTCTTCTTCGTACCAAGCGATTTTACCAGTTGCAAATATTTCATCAATATCTCTTTTAGAAAGAGTTTCAATCTCAGATAAATAATCAGCGATTTTGAATAAAAGTTCTTTGTTGTCTAAAAGTTTTTGTTTGGCTTCAGCGTAAGCATTAGTTAAAATATCTTGAACAGCTTGGTCAATTTCTACAGCTTTAGATTCGGAAAAATCTTTGTGAAAAGTTGGTGCTTCTTCTCCGTATTGAGCTAATCCGACAACACTCATTCCGAATTTAGTCACCATAATTCTCGCAATTTTAGTTGCTTGTTTGAAATCGTCATAAGAACCTGAAGAGATATCGTCTAAAAATAATTCTTCTGCCGCCCTTCCGCCTAAATAAGAAGTTATTTCGGCTAATAATCTTTTTTTAGAATAGAAATAAGTTTCTTCTTCCGGTAACATCAAATTATAACCGCCAGATTTACCACGAGGGATAATAGTGATTTTTTGTACTTTTTTAGCATTGGGCAATGTAAGACCAATAACTGCATGACCTGCCTCATGGAAAGAAACTAATTTTTTCTCTTTATTAGTGTATCTGCCGCCTTTTTTAATAGAACCAATTAAAATTCTATCTAAAGCTTCGCTTAAATCATTTTTATTGATTTTGCTCGCTCTTCTTCTTGTAGCTAGCAAAGCAGCTTCATTTAAAATACCTTCTAATTGGGCGCCACTGAAACCTGGTGTTTCCTTAGCTAGTTCTTCTAAACTAATATCTTTTTCTATTTTTTTGTTAGAAGCGTGTAGTTTTAAAATAGCTTCACGATCTTTTAAACTGGGTAAATTAATGGTAAATTGACGGTCAAAACGCCCTGGCCTTAACAACGCAGAATCTATGCGTTCAGGTTGGTTAGTTGCAGCAATAACAATAACGCCTGAATTCTTATTATAACCATCCATTTCTACTAAAAGTTGGTTTAAGGTTTGTTCGTTTTCACTATGTCCCATATCAGATCCTCTTTTACGAGCCATAGCTTCAATTTCATCGATAAAAACAATACAAGGAGCATTCATTTTAGCTTTTTTAAATAAACTTCTTACACGAGAAGCTCCTAGTCCAACATACATTTCTACGAAATCTGAACCAGACGCAGCAAAGAAAGGAACGCCAGCTTCGCCAGAAACCGCTTTAGCTAATAAAGTTTTACCAGTGCCGGGAGGTCCTGATAATAAAACTCCTTTAGGAATTCTGGCGCCCATATCTATGTATTTCTTAGGGTTTTTTAAAAAGTCGATTAATTCCTTCATTTCTTCTTTTTCTTCGTCAGCGCCAGCGATATCTTTAAAAGTTAAAGTTGGTTTTTGAACTACTTCTCTTCTTAATTGAGTTTTATTTTTATCACCAAATTGTTCTGAGAATTGGCTTCCGATATCTTTCATACTTGTAAAGAAAAAATAAATAAGCAAGACTGTTAAAGATATTCTTAAAGAAGAAACTAAAGGACCGAATCCCATGTCAGGATCTTGAATAGTTATAGCTAACAAAACTTTATGAGAAGAAGGTTTGTGTTTTTTTTCCACTTCGTTCCTTATTCGGTGAAAACTTTCTTCATCAACGAAAGAATATTTTTTGGTTTTTTTATCATCAACTTCTTTATAGGTCACTATTAAATCATATAAAACAGGGAGACCATTTGTTAAAATAGGTTTTATTTTCAATTCGTTTTTGTCTAAAAGAGTTAATATTTCTAATTCAGATTCGTCTTTTTTTAATGATTTTTGAACTACACCTCTTAAAGACATTATGGCACCGATAGAGATAATGAAAATCATAATATACCAAATATTAATTTTTTTTAATTTATCTTCCCATTTATTCATAATTTTTATCCCTTAAATTCCTTTCACAATGGTTTTTGCAACCTTTTGAAAGGTTACTTAATAATATCGATTCCCATATAACTTTTTAAAACATCAGGTACTACAATATTTCCGTCTTTATTTTGATAATTTTCCATAATAGCGATCATAGTTCGTCCGATAGCTAAAGCTGATCCGTTTAAAGTATGAACGTATTCGTTTTTATCTTTTTTATTTTTATTAAATTTAATATTGGCTCTTCGAGCTTGAAAAGTTTCTGCATTACTGATAGAAGCTATTTCGCGATATTTTTGTTGACTAGGCAACCATACCTCAATATCATAAGTTTTAGTCATACTAAAACCTAAATCGCCCGTTGATAAAGCGACCACTCTATAAGGTATTTTTAACTTTTGCAAAATTTCTTCAGAATCTTTTAACATTTCTTCTAAAACGGTGTAAGAATTTTGAGGTTCTACAAATTGAATCAATTCAACTTTATTAAATTGTTTTTGTCTTAAAATGCCTCTGGTATCTTTTCCAGCAGCTCCTGCTTCTTGTCTAAAACAAGTAGTAAAACTGACATATTTAATGGGTAATCGTTCCGCCTTTAAAGTTTCATTACGATGGATATTAATAGTAGGAACTTCAGCAGTCGGATTTAAATACCAATTATATTTATCTAATTTTAATTTGAAAAGTTCTTTTTCAAATTTAGGTAATTGACCGGTAGAAAACATTGAATTTTCGTTGACAATAAAAGGAGGGATGATTTCTTGATAACCCTTTTGAGAGTTCGTATCCATCATAAAATTAATTAAAGCTCTTTCCAAACGAGCTCCAGCTCCTTTTAAAACAGCAAATCTGCTGCCAGTTACTTTAGCAGCCGCCTTTAAATCTAAAATATTTAATTTTTCACCTATTTCCACGTGATCTTTAATAGGGAAAGGTTGTTCTTCTGGTTTCATAAAATGTTTAATAACAACATTATCTTCTTCGCTTTGACCGATAGGGGTAGATTCATGAGGAATATTAGGAACAATATGCAACAGGTGATTAATTTTATTTTCGATGGTTTGTAGTTCTTGCGTTAATGCTTCTAATTCTTTTTTAGAAATAGCCTCTTTAGCGATCACTTCTTCATCAATGGATTTGTTTTCTCTTTTTAATATCCCTATAGAGCGAGAGAGATTATTTTTTTTAAACCTCATTTGTTCTATGGAAACAATTAAATTTTTACGCGATTGATTTAATAAAATAAGTTCTTCTAAATAAGAAAAGTCTTCTTGTCTTGTTTGTAGTTTTTGAATAACTAATTCCATATTTTGAATTATAAATTTCAAGTCTAACATTATATTAACATAATCCTTCATTTTATCCGGTTATTACAAAAACAATAAACCTAAAAGACAAATATTAAAACTACTGTGATAATATTTTTATTAAGTCTATTTTATAATAGAGATTTTAAAAAAATTTTTTATAATAGTAAAAACAAATTAACATATCGACCAAAAGATATGATAATCTTGCTATTGATTTTTTTGATTGATTTTTAAAGAATGTTTTTAAAGAAAAAATGTTTATTCATTAAATTTGATTAAACATTTTAGCGAAATTAGATTTGTTTCTAGAAACAAAGTTAGAGCGATAAATTCCTTTGGATAAGCCTTTATCTAATTTTTTATTAACGTAATTTAATAATGTTAAAGCTTGCGTTTTTTCAGAAGCTACCACAGCAGATTTAAATTTTTTAATTGCTGTTTTAACGGAAGATTTGTAAGAAGCATTCTTTAATCTACGTTTTTCGTTAGTCTTATTACGTTTTTTTTGTTGTTTAATATTTGCCATTTAATCAATACCCCTTTTTATTCAAAAAATATTTTTTTATTTT
>NZ_AKIL01000138.1 GCF_000309485.1 Milkweed yellows phytoplasma str. MW1 | reverse complement strand
TAATTTTTATAAAATATTTTGTAACTAAAGTTATTTTAACATATAAAATAACGAATGTCAATATTTTATAACAAAAAAAATATCTTTTTTTTACTTATGTTCTGTAATGAAAGCTGAAAAAAAGAGGATAAAAACTAAGATAAAAATGATTTTATCTAAAGGGGAACTTTTTCCTTGAGCACTGTTATCGCCATATTGTTCTGTAAAAGCGTCTACAACGCTTTTTTCAGAAGAAAATAAGATGCCTAAAATAATTAAAACAGCAACTGGATATACTACATAATTACTTGTCAATATTTGCATTTGACTAAAGGACATTATTATAAACCTCTTCTTTTAAAAGAACTAAAGCTTTTAAAAACACATCATCAGCGTTTTGAATAGCGATAATTTCTAATTTTTCTCTTACTTCAATAGGAATTTCATCCACATCTTTTAAGTTATCTTTAGGAATGAAAATTGTGTTAAGTCCACTTCTATTAGCGGCGATAGCTTTTTCTTTCAAACCGCCAATCGGTAAAACAGAACCTCTTAGAGTTATTTCTCCTGTCATTCCTACATCTTTACGAACATATGTTCTTTTGATAGCTGAATAAATAGAAGTTGCAATAGTAACGCCTGCGGAAGGGCCATCTTTAGGAATAGCACCTTCTAAAAAGTTAATGTGGAAATCATTTTCATCAAAAATTTTATAATCAATGCCTAATTTTTCCGCATTAGCTTTTAAAAAACTAAAAGCCGTAAAAGCGCTTTCTTCAATCACTTTGCCTAAATGACCGGTAAGAACTAATTTACCCTTACCTTTATAATAAGTCGCTTCTACTGGCAAAATATCTCCGCCAAAAGAAGTATAAGCCAAACCGTTCACCACGCCAATTTGAGGTTTTTCTTCCATTAATAAATGTTGGAAAATAACTTTACCTAAATATGTTTCGATGTTGTTTTTATCGATTTTCACTTTTTCAACTTTATTGATTAAAATTTCTTTAACAGTTTTACGTATTAAATGAGCTATTTTCTTAGTTAAATTTCTCACGCCAGCCTCTTTAGTATAATGTCTGATGATATAAAGCAAGGTTAAATCGTCAATTTCGAATTGAGTTTCATCAATGCCGTGCTCTTTTAACTGTTTAGGCAATAAATGTTCTTTAGCGATAATTAATTTATCTTGTTCTGTATAAGAGCTTAGTTCAATCACTTCTAAACGGTCTCTTAAAGGATGAGCAATAGCGCTTAAATCGTTAGCAGTTGTGATAAATAAAACTTGCGATAAATCAAAAGGTTCAGATAAATAAAGATCGACGAAATTTTGGTTTTGTTTCGGATCAAGAACTTCTAATAAAGCTGAAGAAGGATCATGATGCGAATTAGTCACTAGTTTATCGATTTCATCTAATAAAAATACTGGATTTCTCACGCCTGCATCTTTTAAACCGCTCAAAATACGCCCTGGCATAGCACCTACATAAGTTCTTCTATGTCCTCTTATTTCACTCTCTTCTTGCATACCGCCTAAAGATTGTTTAACAAATTTACGCCCTAAAGCTTCAGCGATAGAAATAGCTAAAGTAGTTTTACCAACGCCAGGAGGTCCTGATAAACAAAGAATAGTTTGAGCGTTTTTCTTAGTCATGATTTTGACTGCTGCGTATTCTACAATACGTTCTTTAGCCTTAGCTAAACCGTAATGGTTTTTTTCTAAAGTAGCTTGTATTTTTTCCAATTCGTTAACATCTTTACTTGTTTTTTGCCAAGGCAAAGCTACTAAAAAATCTAAATAATTACGAATAACAAAGGAATCAGCTACTGCTGAGGAGATAGATTGATAACGAGAAAGTTCTTGTAAAGCTTTTTCTTTAATTGTTTTAGGCATATTAGCGTAATTAATTTTTTTTCTTAATTCTTCAATTTCTTCTTCTTTTTTAACTTTATCGCCTAATTCGTTTTGAATAACACGTATTTTTTCTCTTAAATAAAATTCTTTTTGATTTTCATCAATACTACGTTTAACTTCTTCGTTAATTTTATTTTCTAACTCAACTACGTCTATTTTAACTCTAATATCTTGCAAAATATAAACTAACCTTTTGTTTAAAGAAGGTTCTTTTAAATATTTATATTTTTCTTTTTCTTCTATTCTTAAAGCAAAAATAATTAAATCAGCTGCTTTTTCGGTTGTTACGCCGTTTTGTATTTGTTCTAAAAAACTATTTTCAGAAATTAATAAAAACTGACTTATATTTGAAGTAATTTGTTGAATGATTAATTTGATTAAAGTTTGTTCTTCTTGTAAATCACCTAAAACTGTAGGAACATTCAGAAATTTAGCACTATATAAATCATCTTTTTTCGTTAATTTCTGCGTTTTAACACGATTTAAAATACGGAATTTAACTTTGTAAAGAGAATCATCAATTTTAATAGCAAGTAAAACTTTAGCTAAAACGCCGTATTTTTCTATATCAGAAACTTTCGGTTCTTCATGTAAAAAATTTTTTTGTAATAAAATGACCACGTAAGCAGATTCAAGCAATTCTGATTGCTTAATAGCGTTGATAGAAAAAGAGCGTCCTATTTCAATTCTAAAGTCATTAGAAGGAATGGGTACAACATTTCTCACAATAACAACAGGCAATTCGTTAGGAATAATATCATCATTTATTTTTGCTTTATTTTTTTTATCGATTTTTTCTGTTTTATCAATGTTTTCTTTTTTATTCATTCGATTCACCACTCATCCTTTTTTTTATGCGTGAAGTTAAATTAATATTATTTTGTTCATTTTCATTAAGACTATAAATTATATTATAATCTAAAAAGATTTTTTATTGTGAAAAAAATAATTTATTTATTTTCTTTTGTTGTCTCTGGTTGGGAAACTTCTTTTTGTTCTTTAAAAACAACTTTTGTAATTAACAAATCGCCAGCTTTAATTTGAGATAAACCGTTTTTGATGTTTTCCACAGCATAATTTTCTTTTAATTTATCTATAGGAATTTTATAATATGCGCTTATTTGTTGGTATCTGCGTTCTATCTCTTCCGGAGTCGCTTGTATATTTTCTTTAGTCACTACTTCGTCTAATAAGAAATTAATTTGAACGTTTTTTAAAGCTTGTTCATAATTGTTTTTTTCATATTCTTCTTCGTTAGAATTAGTCATTTTTAAATATTTTTCTAAATTCATGTTTTGTTTTTGTAGTTGAAAAGCAAATTGTTGTTTGATATTTTCTACTTCTGTTTGTACAAAATGTTGAGGAACTTTTAAAGTAGAATTAGCGATTAAATATTCAAAAACTTGTTGTAGAACTTCGTTATTATATTCTGAATTGTTTTGATTTTCTAAATGTTCTTTAATGTTTTTTTTCAACTCATAAACTGTTTCAATATTAGGTAATTTTAAATTTTTAATAGATTCATCCGTTACAACGAATTTTTGAGGAGTTTTCATTTCTTTTAAAAAGATTTGAAAAACCGCTTCTTTTCCAGCTAATTCTTTTTTACCATAATTGTCAGGAAAAACCACTTTTATATCTCTTTTTTCTTCTCTTTTCATTCCTAACATACCTGTTTCAAAACCAGGAATGAATTGATTAGAACCAATCTCTAAACTGTAATTTGTCGCTTCTCCGCCTTCAAAAGGAATGCCGTCCACAAAACCTTTAAAATCGAAAATAGCTATATCGCCCATTTCTAAAGGAGTGTCAGTTTTTTTTGGCGCTAATGTTTCGTTTTGTTTTAATAACAAATCCATTTGCGCTTGAACATCTTCATCAGTGACATTTTTTCTAAAATCATTTAATGTAATTTTTTGGTAATCACATATTTTTACTTCTGGTTTTAAAGCCATTTCTAAACCGAAACTAAAAGGTTTTTTTCTGTCTAATTTTTCAATATCAAAATCAACTAATTTAGGTTCTCCTACAGTTTTAAATTCTTTATTAGTTAATATTTCTTGAAATTTTTCTACATATATGATGCAGAAAGCATCTTTATATAAAGCCGAAGGGCCGTAATGCTTTTCAAAAACTTTTTGGGCAGCATGTCCTTTTCTAAAGCCTTTAATTTCTACTTTAGGTTGAACTTTGTCAAAAGCTTTTTTGATATAAGATTCGAATTCATCGACAGACACGTCAAAGTGATATTGTACAAAATCGTTATTATTTTTTTTAATTTGCATGTTTGATTACCTATATTTTATAAATTTTTATTTATGTAATGATTAGAATGACAAAATAAACCCATTCTAATAATTACATTTTTATATCTTTTTTAGTTTATTTAAAATTAAAAATGAAGTTTCATAAAAGAAAATACATTATTTATAATTAATGTAAAGTTGATAAAAATAATGCTTTATGTA
>NZ_AKIL01000139.1 GCF_000309485.1 Milkweed yellows phytoplasma str. MW1 | reverse complement strand
AACCGCTCTTCCGATCTGCTACATATAAAAAATTAAATTAATTTATTCTGATTTTGAAAGTTTATAAAAAAGTTTTTTCTTATAAATTCACAAACACATCATAAAATTTTATTTTATCATATTTGTTTACTCAATTACGAATTTTCTTTGAAAAAACACGTTTCATACTTAAAAAAGGCTTTTTTGAGATTTAAAAAGTTATCTCCTTATTTTCAAAATTAAAAAACAAAAAAATAATCATTAAAAAATAAAGTAAAATGTAAAACCTCAAAATAATAGTTATTATCTGGTGAAGAAAGTTGAAAAAAACACTATAAAAAGGTACTTGATTTATCGTTTAAAAAATTTATTATAATTTTTCTCAACCTTTATACAAAAAAAGATACTCTAAAAGTATCTTTTTTTGTATAAATAAAATTATTTTTTCAATAAAGCAAACATTCTTTGTTTATAAACTTCAACACCTGGTTGATTGAAAGGATTAATTTCTAAAAGAGAACCAGACATAGCGCAAGCTTTTTCAAAGAAATAAACTAAATAACCCAAGTTATATTCGTCTAATTGAGGCACAGTCAATTCTAAATTCGGTACCTGTCCTTCAATATGAGCTTGTTTGGTCGCTGTTTTAATTTTTTGATTAATATCTGTATAATTTTGACCTGCTAGATAATTAAGTCCATCTAATTCATTCTCTACTTGAGGAATGGCTAAATCTTGGTCAAAATGGCCTACATTTAAAACTGTTTCAAAAAAAAACTTACTTCCTTCTTGGATGAATTGTCCTAAAGAATGAAGATCAGTAGAGTTATTAATAGCTCCCACAAAAAGACCTTTTTCGTCTTTACCTTCGGATTCTGCAAATAATTGTTTCCACCATTCAGAAAAACCTAATAAATGAGGTTCATAACTAACTAATAATTCCATTTTTTTATCTAATTTAGTGTGCAAAAGATAACGGGCTGCTGCGTATTGATACGCTTCATTTTGATTTAAATCATCAGATGAAAAATCTAAATAAGCTTGATGAGCTCCTTTTAACATAGCCTCTGCATCTAAATTAGCAAAAACAAAAGGTAATAATCCTACAGCAGTTAAAACGCTGAATCTTCCGCCAACATTGTCAGGAACAACAAATTTTTCGTAACCTTCTTGGTTAGCTATATTTAATAAAACACCTTTTTTACTGTCTGTAGTAGCAAAAACACGTCTTTTAGCTTCTTCTTTGCCGTACTTTTCTTCTATTTCTTTTTTCAATACTCTAAAAGCTAAAGCAGGTTCTAAAGTAGTACCAGATTTAGAAATAACGTTAATCGCCCAATTCTTATCTTTTAAATAATAAGTCAAATTTATTAAATAATTACCTGACACTTGATGACCTGCGAATAACACTTCAGGTTTAGTTTTTTGAAAAGGAATTTGAAGCATTTCTATTCCTGCTTTAGCACCTAAATAAGAACCACCGATCCCTATCACTACTAACACATCTAAATCCGGATGTTCTTTTTTTAATTTTTTTATTTTTTGAATTTCCTCAACGTCATCGTTCAAAGGTAAAGTTAACCATCCTAAAACAGTATCTTTTAATTCTTGATCTTCATGCAGTTTTTGATGAATTTTTTTAACTTGAGGAGCTAGTTTTTTACTTTCCTCATCCCAATTTAAAAAATTTTGGATTCCATCTAAATTTAAGTTTAAACTCATATCAACACTCCATAATTATCTTTTGATTATTGCAAATATATTTTTAAAAAACTATTGTTTTTTAATAAATAATAATTAGAGACTAAATGGAAAAATAAATCATCTTTAAGAGAAAATACAATATGCTTTATTTATACTTTATAAAACATATTGTATTTGGTTTTTTAGCGGTTTTGTTATATTAGTTAAAAATTATAAAAATTTAGACATTTTGCGCAATAATCTTACCAATTGACTAACATAACTCATTTCGTTATCATACCAAGACATTAATTTTATAAATTTAGGATTTTTTTGAAGAATTTGTAAAGTATTAGAGTCATATAAAGAACCATAAGAAGTTCCTACAACGTCAGAAGATACGATAGGATCTTTAACGTATCCTAAAGTTTCATTAGCATTTTTAGCAAAAACTTGATTGACTTGTTCCGCTGTTACTTCTTGGTTTAATTCTACTGTAAGGTCCACTAAAGAACCTGTTACAGTTGGAACTCTAACAGATGTACCATCTATTTTACCTTTTAATTCAGGCAATACTAAACCAATAGCTTTCACTACTCCTGTAGAAGTAGGAACCATGTTAGAAGCTGCTGCTCTACCACGTCTAGCCCAAATACCTTTAGAATGATTTTGATCAATTAAAGTTTGGTCGCTTGTGTAAGAGTGAATTGTTGTCATAAACGCTTGGTTAATGCCGAAGTTATCATTTAACACTTTCGCAACAGGCGCTAAACAGTTAGTAGTACAAGAAGCTCCACTAACAATGTGATCATCTTTAGTTAAAACATTATCATTGACATTGTAAACAACTGTTTTTAAATCGCCAGCAGCAGGAGCACTAATTAAAACTTTTTTAGCTCCAGCTTGTAAGTGTAGATCCGCTTTTTCTTTACTAGCGAAAAAACCAGTACATTCTAAAACAACATCTACATCTAATTTAGCCCAAGGCAAATCTTTAGGATTTCTTTCTTGAAAAACAGGAATTTTTTTCCCATCCACTACTAAATGATTATCTTCGTAAGAAACAGAATCTGTTTTATATAATCCTTGAGCAGTATCGTATTTTAATAAATAAGCGATTGTTTCTAAATTAGATAAATCATTGATGCCAACAACTTCAAATTGAGGGTTAGCAAAAATGGAACGAAACACTAATTTTCCTATACGTCCAAAACCGTTAATGGCTACTTTTGTTTTTTTGTTCATAATTTGTTATACCTTTTTTTAAATTATTTTTTCATAAATTTTTTTATTCAATATTTTCGATACATTCCAACCCAAACATTGGCTTGCCTTCTAAATATTCTAAAAAGGCTCCTCCGCCAGTAGAAATGTGGCTAAAATAACCGTCTAAACCAAATTTAAAGACAGCAGCTGCACTATCACCACCACCGATGATTGTAGTAGCTTTATTATGCATTTGACTTATTATTTGTGCTATTTCTTTAGTGCCTTGAGCGAAATTATCAAATTCAAAAACTCCTAAAGGTCCGTTCCAAACAATAGTTTTAGCTAAAACTAAATGTTTTCGAAATAAAGCGACTGTTTTAGGACCGATATCTAAACCCATCACATTATCAGAAATATTGTTAACATCAGAAACACTAACTTTAGTTTCGTTAGCAAATTCTTCGCCACAAACAACATCTGGACCTAAAACAATTTTCTTACCTTCTTCAGAACTTAACAATTCTTTCACTAAAGATATTTCATTTTCTTCTAGTAAACTTTTGCCTACGTTATAACCTTGCGCTTTTAAGAAGGTAAAACTCATACCGCCCCCGATTAAAAGAAAATCAACTTTTTTCAAAAGATTACGAATGATTTTAATTTTATCATATACTTTAGAACCACCTAAAACCGCTACTACGGGTCTTTGAGGCGTTTTGATGATTTTATGAAGAAAATTAATTTCTTTTTCTACTAAAAAACCGAAATATTTTTCTTCCATATGTTGAGCAATACCTACGTTAGAAGCATGACTGCGATGAGAAGTTCCAAATGCATCATTCACGAAAACATCGCCTAAAGAAGCCCAATATTTTCCTAAATCAGCGTCATTTTTACTTTCTTTTTTGTTGTCTAAATCTTCAAAACGAGTATTTTCAAACATCAAGACCTCTCCAGGGAGAAGTTTTTCAATAGCTGTTTCTAAAATTTTTCCTCTTGTTTGAGGTACGAAATAAACTTTAGCATTCAAATGAGAAGATAAATTTTGAGCCACCACTTCAAGACTATATTTTTTTTTATCATCTTCAGTTTTAACCCTGCCGAAATGAGAAAAAACAATTACTTTAGCTTCATTTTGAATTAAATATTTTAAAGTAGGCAAAATAGCTTTAACTCTATTATCATCTGTAATACGTTTATTCTCTAAAGGAACATTTAAATCTGCTCGTAATAAAACTTTTTTATTTTTGACGTTAGCTGTAGAAAGGGTTTTTATCATCATACCAAAAATACCTTTTTTTCCAAATCTTGTTTAATTATTTTTTGTTGCGTACTTTCATTATGGCTTTTTTTAATAAATTTCACAAAGATAAGAGTTACGACTATTAAAACAATAATGTTACTTCCAGCCGTACTCCAACCGAATTGACTATAATGGTTTATATCAGTTGCAAGGTGCAATAAACTTAATAGAGATATTCTCAATGAAACTCTTAAAAGATTCATCCAGAATGATACTTTAGCGCTCTTATTGTACGAAATAATATAACCCATCATCATTGAAGCCCATACAGAAGTGAAAAGTGATAATTGTTCATAAAATAAAATCGTTTTAAAACCTTGCATTTCTTCCGATGAAAAATCTCTGGTTGGTTTGAAAAATTTTAATAATTTTTCGCCATAAAATTGATTCACCAAAATACCGACTATGCCTAAAATAGTCGTAATAACAAAAACATTTTTAAAAATTTTCAGAGTTTTTCGTGAATCTTGATTGCTAGATTCTTGCGACACCATGACTGATTGTCCATCTTCAAAAGATTGCGATAAAGAGTAAACAATACCATTCACTAACGCTGCTAAACCGGCAATCCCTAATAAAGAAGGTTCATAAAATTTTGTCGTCAAAGTGTTAACCACTGCTTTACCAACTTCATAAGTAGCCTTACCGACCACTAATCCGCCAGATAATTTAGAAAATTTTTTTAACACTTCAGAAGAGAATTTGAATTTTTTGAAATCTAATCTGGTATCGTTTTTCTTATTAAAGAACACAAAATCAACAGCTATAAAAGTAATCAATAAATCAGAAAATAAAGTAGCTAATTGCAAATCAACAATACTTACCTTTCCTTCTCCTCTAAACCATTTATAACCAAAGGCTAAAAGCACTCTTGCTGAAATGTTTAAAATATTTAAGAAGAAAACAAAACGCGTTTTATTTTTAGCTCTTTCAATTCCAATAAACACTACATTAATAGTCATAAAAATGAAAGATATTAATTGAATTTTATAACATAAAGCGCCACCATCAGTACGATAACTAACGGGTAAAAAAAGGTCGACATTAGGTATTATAGCACCAATATAGAATACAATAGATAATAAAAGGCTTAAAATAATAGAAAACAAAAAGGCTAAAGTTACGTATTCTTGTGTTTTTTCTTTATTATTTTTTTTATATTCTTGGGCTATTAAAATAACTCCCGCGCCGCCTAAACCCATCGCAATAGCTTGAAAAACTTTACCAATTTGTTTCATCAAAGTAATGACTGAATCGATATTTTTATTTGTTTTTGTAGGAGTTCCAACAATATAATAATCTACTGCAGATGTAAAATGTTTAAATATTAAATAAATAGCAACTGGAATAGAAATAACGATTAAATTTTTCCAAATCGAACCCTGAAACTGAGGTTGAGAATTATTTTTGTTTAAATTTTTTTGTTTAACCTTTGTAGACACTTTTAAAATTTATCCTTTACTTCTTAATTAAAAAACTAAATAAATATTTTTATTGAGTTATTTTGTCAAATACATCAAACACTTCGTCTTTTAAATAGGGTTGATCAAAAATGTTTTTAAATTCAAGATGAGTTAATTTGTTGCCTTGAATTCCGATACCACAATTATGAATGTCTTTTTTTAACAATTCAACCGCATAACTGCCCATTCTGTTGGCTAAAATTAAATCTTCAGCTGTAGGAGTTCCACCTCTTTGAATGTGTCCTAAAATTTGAGCTCTTGTTTCAAAACCGCTATATTTTTCCACTTCTTTAGCTAATTCATTAACTGCGAAAATATGTTCTGTCACCACTATAATAGCATGTCTTTGGTTCTTTTCGTATAATTCTTTAACTTTATCAAAAATAGTTTGTTTATCTAAAGATTTTTCGCTTGTGACAATCATATCCACTCCGCCAGCAAGTCCACCGTATAAAGCTAAATCGCCTTTGCGTCTGCCCATTACTTCAATAATGCTGCATCTACGATGAGAAATAGAAGTATCGCGTAATTTTTCAATCGCATCCACTACATTATTTAAAGCCGTACTGAAGCCAACTGTATAATCTGTAGCATTAATATCGTTATCTATCGTAGCAGGAATGCCTATGCATTTAATGTTTAATTCATCTAGCTTCATAGCTCCATGATAAGAACCATCGCCGCCAATAACCACTAATTTAGTAATCCCTAAATCAGTTAAATTGTTAGCACATACTTGACGAACTTTTAATTCATTTTGAAAAGGTAAAAAACGTGAAGTACCTAAAAAAGTACCTGATACATTGATAATTCTGTCTAAAGAATCAGGCGTTAACAATTCTATTTGATTGTTATATAAACCTAAATAACCGTCTTTTACGCCATAAACTTCATAATTTTGATTAGTTCCTGCCATAACGACTGCTCTAATAGCAGCGTTCATCCCCGGAGCATCTCCGCCTGAAGTTAAAACAGCGATTTTTTCTAAATTTTGTTCATTTTTCATTATTAATATAACCTTTTTTTTATAAATGTTATTTTGAAATTATGCTTTATTAACAGAACCAAATAAAGTTAATTTATGTTTTAATTCTTTTTTAATAGCTAAAAAGCCTGGATTTAATAATTTTCTTGGATCATATCCTTTATTAACTAAATCTTTGCCTTCTTCAATATATTTACGTGTAGCTTCAGCGAAAACTAATTGAAATTCAGTATTAACATTAATTTTAACCACTCCTAAAGAAATAGCTTTTTTAATCATGTGTTCAGGAATACCAGTTCCACCGTGAAGAACTAAAGGGATTTGTTCTTTAGTCAAAGATCTAATTTTAACAAAAACATCAAAATCTAGACCTTTCCAATTATCTGGATATTTGCCATGGACGTTGCCAATACCGGCAGCTAACATATCAATGCCTAATTCTGTTATTTGTTTACATTGATTAGGGTCAGCAATTTCGCCTTGACCAACTACTCCATCTTCTTCTCCACCGATACCGCCTACTTCGGCTTCCAGTAAAACTGATTTTTCACGACACAATTGAGTTATTTGACGAGTTTTTTTTAAATTTTCTTCAAAGGGGTAATGACTTCCATCAAACATAACAGAAGTGAAACCAGCTTTAAGAGCTTCTTGAGCACCTTCAAAAGAGCCGTGATCTAAATGAAGTATTACAGGAACGCTAACATTATAAAAAGCATCTAATTCTTTTACCATAGCAACAACAGTTTTAAAACCTCCCATATATTTAGCAGCACCTTCTGACACTCCTAAAATGACTGGTGATTTTAATTCTTCTACAGTTTGTAAAGCAGCTTTAATCCATTCTAAATTATTAATATTTACTTGAGCGATTGCATAACCTTCTTGGTGAGCTTTTAAAATAACTTTTTTATCGGAAGTTAACACTGACAAATCCTTTCTTAAATGTATTTTCTTATATAAAACGTCCTTGATAGATTTTATATATAAAATTAAACATTACAACATAAATTTATTTATAAATGAATTATGATGGATAATTCAATTTATAAAACAATGTTTATATTATATATACATTTATTATAT
>NZ_AKIL01000140.1 GCF_000309485.1 Milkweed yellows phytoplasma str. MW1 | reverse complement strand
ATTTATCTTTTTTATTTATTTATTTATGTCTTCTAAAAGTTTATCAATATGTTTGCCATAAACTAAAGATTGATCATATTTAAAAATTAAATTAGGAATTTTTTTAATATTTCTGATTTTTTTAGCTAATTCCATACGAATTTCTTTTTTATGTTCTTCTAAAACTTCAGCCGCTAGAGCCACAGTTTCTTCGTCATCTTTTAAAAGAGTATAATAAATATTGCTAAAGGATAAATCTTTAGTTAAATCAACATCAGTAACATTGATATACCCTATTTTATCGTTTATAACTATTTGATTAATTATAAAAACTATCTCTTTGTGAATTAAATTCGCTGTTCTTTCATTTACAATACTCATATTATTTATACTACCTTCTCCATTTTAGAGGATTCTATTATATCATCAACTTGAAAAGTGTTGAAATTATCTAAAACAATACCACATTCATGGCCTTGTTTGGCGCTATTGATATTATTTTTTAAATGTTTTAAAGAAGTTATTTTGCCTTCGTAAATCACTTCCTTATTACGGATCACTTTCGCTAAAGAATTGTTAAAAATAGTTCCACCAGTAACATAACAACCCGCAACATGACCGATAGAACTTATATAAAATATTTTTCTAACTTCAGCTTGACCCATTATTTTTTCTTCAAAAACAGGTTTGATTAATTTTTTCAATTCAATTTCAATATCTTCCATCATTTTATAAAGAATTTGATAAGTTTTAATTTCTACTTTAGAATCTTGAGCAAACTTAAGCAAATAATTATTTAAAGGAGTATTGAAATTAATTAATAAAGCTTCAAAAGTTTTAGCTAAATTGATATCATTAATAGTTACCATCCCTACAGAATTTTTAATAAAATTAATTTTCACTTCTTCGGTAGACATTTGTCCTAAAGCTTTTTGAATCGCTTCAATACTTCCTTGAGTATCAGTTTTTAAAATAATGTTTAAAGTTTTAGTTTCGTTTTCGTCTTCTAATTCAAAAACATTATCATTGTAAGCTGCTATTTCATCTAAAAGAGCGTATTTTTTTGCTTTCGCTAAATGTTGTCTTTCGTCTGCTATGCGTTTCGCGACTTTTTCATTCTCAACTAACATAAAATGATCGCCAGCTTGAGGCACTTGTTTTAAACCAGAAACTACTACTGGTTGCGAAGGAACCGCTTGTTTAAAACTTTTCTTTAAATCGTCTTCTATAGAGCGTATTTTACCATAAGTTTCGCCGACAACAACCACATCACCGATTTTTAAAATTCCGTTAGTGAGAATTAAAGTAGCTAAAGGTCCTTTATTTTTGACCAAACTAGCTTCTAAAACTGTTCCTTCGGCTTTTTTTGTTAAATCAGTTTGAATGTTTTTAATATCACTAATTAACAAAATCATTTCTAATAAGTTGTTTAAACCTTGTTTTTTAAGAGCCGACATTTCAATATAAGGAGTATTGCCCCCCCATTCTTCAGGTAATAAGCCATAATTAGATAGTTCAGTCATAATATTTTCTTTTTTATTGTTCAATTTATCAATTTTATTAATAACAACAATTATGTCCACATTAGCCGCTTTTGCATGTTCTACAGATTCAATAGTTTGTGGTTTGACTCCGTCATCGCAAGCTACCACTAAAACACAAATATCAGTGACTTTAGCCCCTCTAGAACGCATTTGTGAAAAAGCTTCATGACCTGGACTATCGATAAAAGTTATTTTATTATTATTATAACTAATTTCATAAGCTCCGATATGTTGAGTAATCCCCCCAAATTCTTGGTCTACTACACGCGTTTGTCTGATAGAATCTAATAAAGTTGTTTTACCATGGTCCACATGTCCCATAATAGTTACAATAGGAACTCTTTTAGTCAATTTAGTGTTCTCTTTTTTAGATTTACCTTTTTTGTGATCTGGATCAACTTGAGGAGAATAAATAATTTTAAGGTTTAATTCTAATCCCAAAAGTTCAATAGTTTCTCGATCTAAGGTTTGATTAATATTAGTTTTAACACCCATTTCTAATATTTTTTTAATTAAAAAAATATTAGAAACTTGTAAGTGTTTAGCTAAATCTTGAACTGTGTGTTTAGGATTGAAAACATAACTTGTTACTCCAATAGTTTCGTTATCAGTCGTTTTTTCTTCTTTTGGATTTTTTTCTAAATTCATATTTTTCTGTTCTCCTTTGAATAGCATTTTTCTTCTCTTATCAATTTAACAAATCCCAAAGTTGTTTATAAATCTTTTCGTCAACAAAAGATTTTAATTTTTTATCTAAAAGTTTTTTTTGTTGAATTAACAAAAGATTTTCATTATTTAAAATAAAATAAGCGCCTCTTCCGGGCAGTTTTTGTTCCAAATCAAGAGAAATAACACCTTGATTGGAAATCGTTACACGAATCAACTCTTTTTTGGGTTTTTTTTGACGACTAACGATGCAAGTTCTTAAAATATCTTTAGGTAAGAATACTTTTTTCACCATAATTATTAAATCATTCTAATTCTTCTTGTTGAGATAAGGTTTGAATGTTAATATTCCATTTAGTAACCTGAGCGGCTAATTTAACATTTTTTCCTAATTTACCAATTACTAAAGAGGCTTGATCGTCAGCAACCACAACAGACGCTGTTTTATTTTTTTCATTAATAGAGGTAATTTTAAGAATTTGAGCCGGTTGAAGAGAGTTAGTTATCAATTCTATCGGATCAGAACTCCATTGAAATAAATCAATCCTTTCGCCCTTTAAAATATTAACCACACTTTTTATTCTACTTCCGCCTTCGCCGATGCAAGAACCAATAGGGTCTACTTTAGGATCAGTAGACATTAAGCCTATTTTAATTCTGTCTGATGGTATGCGGGCTATTCCCATAATTTTAATGATTCCTTCTTGCACTTCTGGAACAAATTCTTTTAATAATTCAACAACAAAATTAACATGGACTCTACTAACGAAAATTTTAGGCATTTTAGTAGTATTTTGAACTTCTAAGACAAAAACTGAAATTCTTTCGCCAATACGAAAATTATCATTAAGAAGGGTTTCTTTTTTAGATAATAAAGTATTAATTTCTTTTTCTAATTCTAAAGTGTAGAAATGAGTATTTTCCGCTATTACTTTACCGCTGATTAATTTTTTTTCATAATTTTTAAAAAAATTATAAATGGTTTCTCTTTTTTGTTTGATCAATTCTTCGTTAAATTTATTTTTAAAATCTTTACTAGCATAAAAATTAAAATCTTTCGGATCAACTTCAATTTCGATAATATCTCCTACTTGTGCGTCTTCTTTTAATTTTTGCGCCTCCTCTAAATCAAGGAAACTATATTCATTGGCGTTTAGCGTTTCTTCGTCGTTAGGATCAATTACTAAATATTGTTTATATAAGAAAATTTCATCATATTCTGGAGTAATTTCTGTACGACAACTTTTAACTTGGTAATTTTTTTTACAACCAGAAACTAAACCCTTTTCAAAAGATTGAATAGTCTGTTCACGAGTTAGTTCGTATTCTTGCGATAATTGATCTATATTATTTAAAAATTCTTTATTTTTCAAAAAAAACCTCCTTTTTGCTGAAATATTTTCCTTTGTAAATGA
>NZ_AKIL01000141.1 GCF_000309485.1 Milkweed yellows phytoplasma str. MW1 | reverse complement strand
ATTTTTTTTATGTTATCATATAGTAAATTAATAAATAATTTTTTCTAAAAGGTATTTGTTTTAGAAAAATTAGTTGTTCTCATTCGGAACTATTTTGCTGGGGCTCACCCGTGAGAAATAGAGGTTTTTTTGTTTAACACCTTTAAATCTTGGAAAAACTGTATTAGAGGTTAATGCATCAAGATGGAATCAGCTTTTAATCAAGAAAATGTTGCTCAATATCTCTTTTTTTGTTAAAAAAAATGTTTTTAAAAACAAAAAAAGAGTATAATAAAAATGTAGTAATTTCAACAACGTATAAATTATTTAAAATAAATCTCATTATTAACAATATAATCCTTTTTTTAGAGATAATTAATCATTAACAATCATTAAGTTCCAACAAAATAGATTTTTTTCTAATCACATTATTAGATTAATTTATCAAAAAAATATCTATTAAAGCATCATAGGTTTATTTATTAGTTATTATCAGTTATTAAAAAAAATTTTAAAACTGAAACAAATCTTTTAAAACAATTACCTTTTATAACCACGAATTAACAATTCATTTTCTTACGATATAACCTAAAATATGTTAAAATACACCACAAAATTATAAATTTAATTCCGCTTTTATATTAATAATACTATCTTTTTTTATAAATGCCCTCATTTTTGATTCAAAAATTTCCTTTCCGAATCTGACATATCGAAAAAAATAGAAAATATCCTTTTTAATCCATAAAGGGGATAAATATAAATTGTATGAATGTTGCTTTTTTGATGCGATAATTGTTTTTCTCTTTTGAACATTCAAGCAATACTATATATATATCAATCCCCACAATAGATCAAAAAAAGCTGTTAAATTAAAAATAATTCACATTTCCCGCATAAAAATATTTTCAAATACTAAAAGGAAAAAAATGAAAAAAATTAATGTATTCGTTATTTCAACAATTTTAATTGTTTTAGTTTTTTTGTCTTCTGTTTATTTTATACAACAACAAAATAAACAAAAAATCAACCAAAAGAATAAAAAAACCATCGTGACCACAACTAATATGTTATACGATTTAACACAGCATATTTTATATGATAAATTTAACGACAATAACATTCCTGATAAAAAGTCACCAAATAACCAATTGATCGATAATTTATTAGAATTAAAAAAACCTATGATGGGAGTAGGCGTTGATCCTCATAATTATAAACCTCTCCCTAACCATCGTTTGATTATTTTACAAAGTGATTTAATAGTGATAAATGGGCTCCATTTAGAAGCTAACATGGAAAAAGCTTTTCAATTATTAATTTCTGAAGAAAAGCCAGATAAATTATTTAATGTTGGAGAAAAATTGAAAGAAAATCCAAATAACCACATAATACAACATGATGGTGTAGATGATCCGCATATATGGTTTAATTACGAATTATGGATGGAAGTCGGAGAATTATTAAAAGAAGAAATAAAAAACTTAATTGATAAAACTGAAAAAACAGACGGCGAAACAAAAACAAAAGCTAAAGGTATTTTAAATGACAATTTCACAAATTATAAAAACACAGTAATTAATAAAATAGACGAAGCTATCAAAACATTACAAAGTATACCCGAAAACAAAAGATATTTAGTCACTTCTCATGATGCTTTTTCTTATTTTGGAAAAGTAGCTTGCTTAGAAATAGAAGCTATCCAAGGCACTTCTACTCAAACAGAAGCTAGTATTGGCGACATTAGAAGAATAGCTCAAAACATTAAAGATAAACAAATAAAAGCCATTTTTACCGAAAGTTCAATGACAAACAACACATTACAAAGTTTAAAAGAAATGGTAGAAAAAGGCGATTATCATATTAAAATGTGTGAAGGTGAAAACGGTTTATTTTCCGACTCTTTAAATGCTAATTTAAATTATTTACAAACATTTTTACATAATATCGAAATAATTACAAAGGAACTGAATAAATGAATAAAAAAAGAGCTATTACTATTAAAGATTTAACGGTGGCTTACCATTTAAAACCGGTTTTATGGGATATTGATTTAGATATCTTCCCAGGTTCTATAATGGCCATTATCGGGCCTAATGGAGCAGGGAAATCCACTTTATTAAAAGCTATTTTAAATTTAATTCCTAAAGTATCAGGAGAAATTTTATTTAATAACCAAAAATATCAACAAATTTATAAAAAAATAGCTTATGTTCCGCAAAGAAATACTGTGGATTGGGATTTCCCTATTAACGTTTTTGAAGTTGTTTTAATGGGTAGATATGGTTCTTTAGGTTGGTTTAAAAGACCTAAAACAAAAGATAAACAAATCACTTTAGAGGCTTTAAAAAAAGTAGAAATGCTAGATTTAAAAGATCGCCAAATTTCCGAACTTTCTGGCGGTCAACAACAAAGAGTTTTTTTAGCCAGAGCTTTAGCTCAACAAGGAGACTTTTATTTAATGGATGAACCATTTCAAGGGGTCGATTCTAAAACAGAAAAAGCTATTATGTCAGTTTTAAAAGAGTTGAAAAATCAAGGAAAAACAGTATTAGTGGTTCATCATGATTTAAATACGGTTACACACTATTTTGATTACGTCACTTTGTTAAATGTGAAAAAAATCAATAGTGGACCAGTTCAAGAGGTTTTTACTCCAGAAAACCTTAAAAAAACTTATCAATTTGATTTTTTTAAAAAATTTTCCAATAATTCTAAAGAGGAGTCTGATAAATGATGGAAATTTTTCGTTTAATTAATGATATTAGTTATCAATTAATTGGTATCGCTGTTTTAGGTTTAGCTGCGGCTATTTTAGGCGTTTTTGTGGTTTTAAATAAAAAAGCTTTAGTAGGAGATGTTTTATCTCATGTTTCTCTACCAGGAATCGTATTAGCTTATTTTGTACATGGTTTAATTATGGGAGATGATTCTGCCAAACAACCCGGCATATTAGTTTTAATCATAGGAGCTTTTATAATATCTATAATAGCTTTATCTTTAATAGAAATGATTAAAAAAAATTCACCCATCCAATATGACGCTATTTTGGCTTTAATTCTGTCGGCTTTTTTTGGTTTAGGACAGATGCTTTTATCTATTATACAACAAAAAAACTCCAATCCTTCTATCGCTCAATTAGAAAAATTAACCCTTGGGCAAATAGCTTCTATGTCTAACAAAGATGTATATACGGTGTGTATAATTGCTCTTTTGGTTTTAACCCTTATTTATGTGTTTAAAAAAGAATTAAAAATATTTATTTTTGACCCTTCCTTTTCTCAAAGTGTTGGATTTAATGCTAAAATAATGAAAAAAATCATTAATGTTTTAACCATAACTGTTGTTATTATTGGTTTAAGGATTGCTGGAATTGTTTTAATGAGCGCTTTTATCATTGCTCCTGCAATATCTGCCCGACAATGGAGTGATAAATTAAAAATAAATATTTTTTTAGCCTCTCTTTTTTCCTTAATAGCTGGTTTTTTAGGCACTATTTTTAGCGTTATTGATATAGGTTGGCCGCATGTTCCTACTGGTCCGATTATTACAATCTTTTTATCTTTATTTGTTTTTATTTCTTTATATTTGGCCCCTAAACATGGTATTTTAAAAACCCGTTTACAAAGTAACCAATATCAAAAAAAAATTAAAAAATATAAATTTTTGATTCATATCTATAACCAAAAAGATCAACAAATAGAACATGAAAATTATCCCGTAGAAGCTTCGTTTTTGGAACGAAAATACTTCGCTTATAATCAAAAAAAAATTACTTTAACTGTAAAAGGGCAACAATTAGTAGAAAAATTAATGAAAGGGGAATTTCATGATTAATAATTTTTCCGAATTTAGCAATAATTTTGATTTTAATAGTTTTTTTATCGCAGTTTTAACAGCTATGGCTGCCTCTATTTTAGGTGTTTTTTTAATTTTAAAAAGAATGCCGATGGTAATTGATGCTATTAGTCACAGTGTTTTATTAGGTATTGTCTTAACTTTTTTAATAGTGCGGGATCTTAATTCTCCTTATTTAATCATGGGAGCTACGTTAATAGGTGTTTTTACATCTTATTTGAGCGATATCCTCTCTCAACATAGCAAAATTAACGAAGATGCAGCTATTGGAATTACTTTTGCTTTTTTATTCGCTTTAGCAGTCTTTATCATAACTATTTATATTCGTGATGCTCATTTAGATATTGACGCCGTTTTTACTGGTAGTTTAGAATTCATAAATAGCAGTAAAATTAAAATTATTTTACCTGTTTTTTTACTGAATTTATTCTTTTGTCTAGTCTTTTATAAAGAATTAAAATTATCTCTTTTTGATAAAAATTTAGCTGTTTCTTTAGGTTTTTATCCTACTTTAATCAATTATATTTTAATCACTTTAGTCTCCGCAACATCTGTAGCCGCCTTTGAAATGTCGGGTTCTATACTAATGATTTCCTTTTTTATCGCACCTGCGGCTACCGCTTTATTAATTACTAAAAATTTATTTAGTAGTGTTTTATTTTCTATGTTTTTCGCTTTTCTAGGAGTTTTTGTAGGTTATAGTGCGGGTATTTGGTTTAATATGACTTTATCAGGTGCTATTTCTTCAGCGATGTTATTAATTTTTTTATTATTCTTTATTTTTGAAACCAAAAATGGAGTAATAACCAAATTAATCCAAAAGAATAAACAAAGAAAATATTTTGGGATGATTAACTTATTGATTCATATCCAAAACCACGAAAAAAAAGAAAATATTATTCAAACCCAAAAATCCTTAAAATGGTCTTCTTCTTTTTATCAAAAATGTTTAAAAAAAACATTTCAAGAAGGTTATGTTCAATTAGAAGGCGAAAAATTACATTTAACCCATAAAGGAGAAGAACTTTTAATCCAACAACAAGAAATATTAGGAATATAAGTGTTATTTTGTATTTTTTACATATTATCAACTATATTTTTACAATATAAAAAGGTCCTTATTAACAAAATAAATCTTTTTTAAAAAATTAGCATTCACCTCTTGACAGTGCTAGTTTTTTTTGATAGAATAAAAGTGAACTTAAAATAAAAAATAGAAAAATGTTTTAAGTTTCTTCTAAAAGCTTTTTTAATTTTGTCTTTATATAAAAAATAATATAAAAGGAGTGTTCAATTCATGTTATTTAATTTAATTAATCCAAATCAAGATTTATTTGAAAATTTTTTTGAAGATATCAATACATTAAACCCTTTTGTTAAAACAAACAATATTATGAAAACCGATATTCAAGAACAAGATAAACAATATATTATCAATGTTGAATTACCGGGCTTTAAAAAAGAAGACGTCAAAGTCGCTTTAGAAAATGGTTACTTAATTATTGAAGCCAATAATTCTCATGAAAAAGAAGAAAAAGAGCCTAATTTCATTAGAAAAGAAAGATTTAAAGGTGTTTTTAAACGTAGTTTCTATTTAGATAAAAATTTCGATTTAAAAGAAGTAGAAGGAACTTTACAAGAAGGAATATTAAAATTAGTGATTCCTAAAAAAACTATTAAACAACCGGAAAAACAATATTTAGAATTAAAATGATAAACAATCTATTAATTCATTTAGATCCTATGATTGATTTTATTGTGGGATATTTTCAAATAATGAATTATATATCATAAAAAAACTAACTTGAAAAAGTTAGTTTTTTTTATTTAGTTAATTGAGGTAATTTTTCTTTTTTAGAAATACGTAATATAAATCTAACATTATATATGATAACAAAAATCATATAAATGATAAAGATCCATCGGTAAAATAATATATATATCAACAGAACGTAAACCTTGGTTATTGCTTCATGGTTTTTAATAATAAATCGTTAAAAAGAGAAGAAAAAGAAGTTAAAAAAATCAGGTGGCATGGAAATGCTTGTAAAAGAAGTTAAAATGTTTAAAACTTCATTAGTTAAACAAACCATCATTGATTATTAATTAATTTTGTTAAATTTGTTGATATTTTAGTAAGATTTTCAATTTTTTGAAGATTATTTTGATTATGTCTTTCTTGTGATATTTATTTTTCTACATTAGCTTTTTTGCTTGCATTTTCGCGAATTTTATTGACGGAGTATTACTAGTTCCAAATTCATTATTATTCATCGCCGTTAATTTTTGATTATTTATTATAAATAACAATCCTTTAAAATTTATTAAACAAAGATAAATTATTTTAAATTGAACATTAATGAAAAATCTCTTTTTATTTATATTTAATTATTATTTAATGTTTTCTTCTAATTATTCTATTCGCCTCGGAATGTTTTGGGTTTATTGTATAATGTCTCGCATTTGAATTTGTTGCATTATCATATATATTTCCATATCTATCTTAACTATTTCTGGTTCTAATATGACATAATCTTTCAATATTATTTACATTATTTCTTGGCTCTCTAGATAGTACTATTTCTTGTGACTTTAGTTCATTTTTCCTTTCTTCTAATCGTATCTTTTGCGTTTCTAAAGTTATCCCATGTAAAGCATAAAAACATTTAATATTAAAAATAAATAATAAACCTATAAAAGTAAATAAACAAAAACTTATTATTTGAAATTTATTCTTTAATTTAATCATTAATTGCCACTCCTTTATTTTTAATAATTACATTATATAATATGTA
>NZ_AKIL01000142.1 GCF_000309485.1 Milkweed yellows phytoplasma str. MW1 | reverse complement strand
ATTTCTTTCTTAAATTGTAAAAAAATTTTTTTAAAATATGTTCATTTTCTTTTTCCAATAATTCTAATTTAATAAAATTATTTTGTTTATGTTTTTTTTCTTCCAAAAGAACAAAGAATTTTTTAAAAAAATATGATTTTGGATTGAAAGCACTATAATATATTGTTTGAATCCGAGATTGAATTAAAGCGCCAGCACACATAAGACAAGGTGCCAAAGTGATATAAATAATTACTTCATCCATTCGATAAGTTTTTAATTTTTTATTTAATTTCATTAAAAGTAAAAATTCAGCATGACCATAAAATAATTGACTTTTTTCTATATTATTGTGAGCTCTTGATATTATTTTATCATTCATAATAGCAACAGCGCCAACAGGAACTTCATCTTTTAAAAAAGCTTTTTTAGCTTCTTTAAAAGCTTCTTTCATAAAGACAAAATGCTTTTCTTCTATATTCAATTATACATTAAATTCCTTACATGAATTTTTAAAATAAATTTTTTTAAAAATTATGACATTTACGACAACAAGATTTATGATAATTATTACCACCTATTAAAATAACAGGTTGTTCTTCATCATTTGCTTTTTTGTTAGAAAATATTCTTTGTGTTCTTGTTGCCTCTTTTCCACAAATAAAACAAAAAGATTGTAACTTAGTTACTTTATCAGATATTGATAATAAATATGGCATGGAACCGAATGGTTCTCCGCGATAATCCAATTCTAAACCAGCGATAATAATTTTCATACCTTTATAAGATAAATTGTTTAAAATTTTTTCTATATCTTTATCAAAAAATTGAATTTCATCTATGATTAAATATTCAATTTTTTCATTTTCTTTAATAATATCTAAAATGTCTGAACTTTTATTAACTAACAAAGAAGGAACGGTTTTTAAATCGTGAGTTACCAATTCACTTTTGAGAGAATAACGTTTGTCAATTGAAGGTTTGAAAACTAAAAATTTTTTTTTCAATGAATTCAATGTTTCAATATTTTTAATCAATTCTGTCGTCTTTCCGGAAAACATCGGTCCACAAATGACTTCAATAAACCCTTCTTGATCTAAAATCATTTTTTATAAAACCTTTCTATGTTAAAAATTATTCCTCTGTTTATTGTTTATTATCGTCTTTTTTTTGATCATAACCATAACGTTTGTGAAACTTATCTACTTGTCCAGCGACAGTTACAAAAACTTGTGAATCAGTATAAAAAGAATGACAATTGGAACAAGTTTCAATTTTCATAGTTTTAACTGTTGTACCTATTTTATGTGTTGTCTTGCAAGTAGCACAAGAAACTTCTATTTCATAAAACTCGGGTTGTTGTAATTTATTTTTCATAAATAAAATCCCTTTTTTTATTTTATTAAAAAATTATGAATTAACTTTTTAATATTTATCACCTTTAATTTTAACATTAAAAAAACATTTTTCAAAA
>NZ_AKIL01000143.1 GCF_000309485.1 Milkweed yellows phytoplasma str. MW1 | reverse complement strand
TATTTATTAATTTATTATATGATAACATAAAAAAAATTTTTGTCAACCTTTTTTTAAAAAATATTAAAATTTAACTATGGAGGCGACCTTCGGCATACCTTTTTAAGGTATGTTTTTGCCATCAAAGCTCTAAGGAAAATAAAAATTAATAGTTAAAAAAAAATGCTTCGATAAAAAAGCTCATTTAATTTACGAGTTTCTGTTTAAAACAAGATGGATATGTTTTTTTAAAAAGCACGAAAAACCTTCCTTTTGGAAAAAGGTTGGCTTTTTTGGTTATTTAATTGATTTATGAATAATTGTGGCGCAGAATAGTTTAAACTTTGTATAATTCTTTTTTGATTATAAAAAGAATGCATATTTGTTTGGTTTGCTTATTTTTAGTTTGCTTATTAAAAAAATATTTTTGTTCTAAAGTAACGTCAAACTATAAACTAAAAAAGCCTTTATTTAAGTCTTGTAATGCTGTTTTTATTTCGGTAATATCTGTTTCCTTTAAAAATAATGTTTTTTCTGTAATGTTATAGTTAGTTTGTTTTATTTTCGAACTTAATAAAATACATATTTAATTTTTTGGTTTTTTTCTTCCTTTTGACGTATTTTGGTTTAGTTAATGTTTCTTCCAAGCCATTAACCTTTAATTTAAATTGCTTTTTTTGGGCTTTTAAACGTAAAGAATGTCAGCACAACCATTAGAATCAATATCCATATAGAATTTAGTTGGTTTTTCTTTTGTGTTGTGCGTTTGTTCATGCACATTTAATTGTTCATAAATATTTAAATTAGATAAAATTTGTTCGTCGTGCTTTTCTTTTTCT
Organism: Milkweed yellows phytoplasma str. MW1; assembly: GCF_000309485.1. GTDB lineage: Bacteria > Bacillota_I > Bacilli_A > Acholeplasmatales > Acholeplasmataceae > Phytoplasma. The sequence continues at coordinate 7,154 of NZ_AKIL01000143.1, read as the reverse complement.
TTTTTCTCTTTTTTAAGTAAATTTACAATTTCTTGTTCGTTCATTTTTTTAAAACTCCTTTTTTAAGTTTGGCTAAATAAAAAAACCAAACTGTTTATTTTAATTAATAAACAATTTGGTTCAATTAGTTGTTTTCTTTTGACACCGCTTTGATGGTTCACTCTAATATTGGGATTAATTTTAAGTGTTCTTTTAGTTTTTGGAATAATATATTTTTCGCCTATATTAAAATTAAAAAAACTTTAATTTTTAAAAATAAGAAAAGAACGAAAAATGATAGATTTAAATAAAACATGGGTTTAAGTACAAGAAAGAACGCTTGATTTCTCCGGTTATGCGACAATATTCGGATTAATAACTATAATAATCGCTTATATTCAATATTGGATTGGATTTTTCCTAATGAAGATTACTTAAAATGTTTATCTTATGTTTTTATGATTTTGGCATTTTTATTTTTTAACCTTATTTCTAGTATAGTCCGAGATGTTTTTGTTTTGTTCTATATTTTAAAATGGGTATTTTTCACAATCTCTTGCAAGTTTGTGAAAAAAATTTTTTCATATTCAATCGCATAAAAATAAACAAGACCGAAAAGAAAATAAAAATGATAAAAACACATCCCAATGAAATATTGATCATTAGAAAGCAAGAAACAATTTTCTTGTCCTTTTGGACTATTAAATTATTGATGGATATCAGAACGAGAATAGTTTTTTTATTGTATAATAAAAGTGTATTTAATGATATTTTTTATTTTTTTGACTTTCTCAATTCTTATTTTAACAAAGATGAACCCAATAATTTCAAATGATTAAAATTTTACAAAGAAGAGGAAATATTTGCAACCGCCACAAGATAATAACAATAATAGTTATGCTTTGACTAAATTTTTTTTAATCCCTATTTTATTATTATTGTTTGTTATTGCGTTTTTAATTGTCTTTTATAAACTTCATCAACCATATATAGACAATTCTTTATCAGCATATAATGATAATATAAAGGAATATTATTGCAATACTAAAGATTCTAATAAAAATATGGATATTGATAGCGAAATAAATGAATACGATCCTATCACATGCAATTATTTAAGTAAAACCATTTTCACCGAAGGAAATGTTAAAGAATATGACCCTATCACAGGTCATTTAGTTCAAGAAAAATTCTCTAACGGCTATACTAAAAAATATAACGATAAACAACAAGTTATTAAAGAAATTTTACCCAATAAAGTTAAAATTTATTACGAATATGATCCAGAAACGCAGTCTTTATTCAAGATTATGGTTAACGATTTCAAAACTGTCCAATATGACCTTAAGACCGGTAAAATAGAAAAAATTTTACTTTCTGATGGAACCATAACCGAATTTAACACGGAAGATAATCAGTTTCAACAAGAAATTTCCCCTGATAAAACTATTAAAAAATTAAAAGGGGATATAATGGAGGTTATTTTACCTACAGGATGGACAAGAGAATATGACGTTATTAATGGACATTTATTAAAAGAAATCACACCCAAAGGCGTTGTTAAAGAATACCGTAATATTTTAAATAAAGAAATATTGCCAAATGGAAACATCAGAATATACGAAGATAATAGTGTGAAAGAAGTTTCTTCAGAAGATAAAATTATTACAGAATATGATATTAACACTAAAAGAATAAAAAAAATTATTTACCCGAATGGTGAAGTTAAAGAGTTTAGTTTGTATAAAAACCATTTACAAAAAGAAATTTTATCAGACGGAACAATCAAAGAATATAATATTGACAATAACATTCTTATCAAAGAGTTTTTACCTGATAAATCTATTAAAGAATATGATCCAGAAAAGGGTTTTTTATTGAAACATACTTTCCCAGATGGAAATGTTTTACAATCAATACTAGATTTTGATCCTGATAGTCATAAATTAATTAAAATTTGTTTGCCGGATAAAACTATCATCGAAATGGATGCAGAAAAAGACCTTATCATAAGAGAAATTACTTTAGATGAAACCGTTAAAAAAACTATTTTCGGTTATGACCCAGAAACGAATAAATTGGTTAAAATTATCTTTCCTGATGGTCATATTAAAGAGTTCGATCCTATAAAAGACTATTTAATCAAAGAAGTTTTGTCCAACGGAATAAACATCGATTATGAATACGACCCTCTAACGGATGTTTTATTAAAAACAGTTTCTTCTGATGGCCAAATTATCGATTACCAATTAACCGAATAAATCGTTACTATAATAAATTAATTCCTATATACTAAAAAAGCCTTTTTAAAAATTAAAAAGGCTTTTTTAGTATATTATTTTAAGGAAGAATGGTTTTTTTCAATATTTTTTTGTATAGCTTCCCAAGGGAGGCTGATGCATAAAACTCTACTGGAAGGTTGTTTCAATAAGTTAAACACTTTCAAGTCAGAATCTATTTGCGTTTCATCGTAGTTTTTATCTTTCACCATTCCTAAAAAATGATTCACTTTATTGAGTGTTTCGGAAATAGTTTTCTTTTTCAAATGTACTGACATTAAACTAGCTGATGCGCAACATACTGCGCAAGCTTGAGTATCGTGTTTAATATCAACGATAACACCATCTACTATTTTGATTTGTAAATCTATAGCATCGCCACAAGAGTTATTTTGATAACGAATATGTAAATAACTATCATCTTGAACTAAACCATGATTTTGGGGATAACTAGAATGTTGAATCATTAATTTTTTTTGTAATTCGTTCATTACACACATTGGTTAATTCCTTTGATTTTTAAATTAAAAGAAAAAATCTTTTATTTTTTTTAAATGAGTAATTAAAAAAGCTATATCTTCTTCGGTGTTGTGCAACCCAACAGACACTCTAATAGTGCTTATTTGGTTTATTTTTTTAGAAACTAAATTAGCACAATGCAGACCTGTTCTAAGATAGATATTATGTTTAGCTAAAGAATTTTCCACATCATGAGCATGAATTTTGTCAAAAACAAAAAGTACTAAATTATCAGCCCCTTCGTTCAAAACCCTAATTTGTGGGATTTTTTTAAATTCTTCTTTAATTTTAGCAACTATTTTTTTATTATGTTGATGAATCTTGTCTATTCCAATAGATTCGATAAATTCTAAACTTTTTTTAAAAGCTATAATTGAACCTATATTAGGGGTTCCTGATTCAAATTTATAAGGAGTATCTCTTAAAATATAACGATCTTTAAAGACTTCTTGAACAGTACCGCCACCCAAACAAGAAGGTTTCATTTTTTCTAAATGTACTTTTTTACCGTAAAGGACGCCTACACCAAAAGGTCCATACATTTTATGAGCTGAAAAAGCCATAAAATCAACATCTAAATCTTTCATATCTAAACGTTGATGAGCTACAGATTGAGCAGCATCTAAAATCACTAACACTTCTTTTTGATGAGCAATTTTAGCGATTTCTTTAATAGGAGTTTCATAACCTAAAACATTAGACATATGAGTTAAAACTACTATTTTAGTTTTATCAGTTAAAACGTTTTTAAAGTTCTCAACAGTGATTTTGTTTTGGTCACTCAAAGGAATGAAAACTAATTTAGCTTGTTTATCTTCTGCCACTTTAACCCAAGGTAAAACTGATGAATTATGTTCTAATTCTGAAGTAATAATTTCGTCTCCTGGTTGGATGTTTTGCGAAAGAATTTGTGCTAACATATTTAAAGATTCAGTCGTCCCTTTGGTAAAGATAACTTCTTCAGGTTTTGCGTTGATGAATTGAGCCGTTTTTTCTCTTGTTTCGCCCATTAAAAGATTGTTTTGCACAGATAAAGCGCCGAAAGATCTAAAATTCATACCATTATCATTATAAAAATCTGACATAGCATCTATCACTGTTTGTGGTTTTAAAGAAGTAGAAGCGGAATCAAAATAAACTAATTTAGGATTGTTTTTAAAAATAGGAAAATAGGAACGAAAATAATTATCTTTCATAAGTGGTTATTAAACTCCTTTTTTCAAAAAAAATATCACCCGCGATGATGTCATTTTTTTTATTTTTTTGTACCAAATAGTTATGGATAATTATTTTTCGAAATTAGCCAATATGTCTGCTTTTAATTTATCAGGGTTTTGCACCATAACGTAATCTTTGCCTGGCCCACCAGCTTCAAACATAGTTTTTTGCACTTGTTCGTGTTTTAAAAATCTTTTAACCGCTTGGACTTTTTCATCATCTTGGTTGTTTTTTCTAGAAGCTAAAATAATAGCGTAAGAAGAGAAAACGATATTATTTTCTTGTTCTTCAGGGCTTACAGTACCTATTCTTTTGAAATCAGGGTTTTTTCTCATAAAACCAGGACAGTTGATAGATAAATCGTATTTAGTAGGATCGGTGAATAATTCCACTACTTTAAATAAATTATTAGTTTTAACAAAATTCAAATCATAAATATTTTCTATATCGTCTAAATTCAAATTATAACCTTTAGCTTTGATCACTTCTTCATCAATTTTAACTAATTTTAAATTATTTAACAACAAAAGAGAACGTGAAAAATCACAGGGTGCTGCGAATAAATCATTAAAAGGAGCAAATAATAATCTTAAGTTTTTATGTTTTTTAACATCTTCTACTGATTGAAGTTTTAAAGGGTTTTTTTTATGAACGTATAGACCGTAACGAGGGTGAAAAAACGGTTGCACCATCGTTAATTTAGTTTCTTCATCAGTTGCTGCAAAATCGTTATAAGAGTTCATAGTGTGGTAATTATTAGAAATGCTCACATCTACAAGACCTTCTTTAAGGGCATCATTGCAAGTAATTTGATATTTTTCTTTTAATTCTGCTTCAGAAATAACTTCTAAAATGTAGCCATCTTCAATCAAATGTTTAGTACTTTGTAAAGTATTTAAAGAAGAAGGAAAATTAGTAGCTATTTTAATAGTTTTTTTAGGCTTATTATCGTTGTGATTGCCAGCTAAGTTATTCATCATAATTGTATCCTTTTAATCTTTTTGTTTATTATTTTTCTTGATGGTTATATAGTTTATAACCAATTTTTAATTAGTCTATCTTTTAATTCTTCAGGTTTTTCAATCATAACATAATTTTTCATTCCGTTATGAGTTTGATTCACATGAAAAGCTTTAACTTCGGGATCTTGTAGAATTTGTTTTAGTATATTGATCTCTTCGCTATTTTGGTTATCTTGTCTAGAAATCAAACCAATAGCGTATGATTCTACTATTTCGTTAGTTGGTTCATTTTCGCCTGTGATATTAGAGCCGATTCTGATAAAATCAGGATTGCTATTCATAAAAGCAGGCCAATTAGCCATTAAATCATATTCATCAGGATTTTCAGCAAATTTAAAAGGAATTTGAGAAGTTTTAGTAAATTCTAAATTATAAGGATTGGTGATATCAGAAAAATTAATATTTAATCTTTTTGCTTTTAAAACTTCTTCAGGAATATTGATTAATCCGTTATTTCTCAACACTAAAAGAGAACGGGAAGTATCACAAGGTTCAATGAAAGAAAAAGCCACAGCTAATAAGACTTTTAAATTTTTATGTTTTTTAACTTCTTCTAAACTTAATAATTGTTTTTTACTTTTTTTATTAGCGTATAAACCGTATTTAGAATGATAAAAAGGTTGAATAAAAACAAAAGGTTCTTGTTTGTTTTTAATTAAAAAATCATTAGTCGCTTTAAAAACGTGAATATTAGTGTAAATCAAACCATCAATTTTTTTATTTTTTAAAATATCTATATTTTCTTCAGTCCAACTAGTTTTGACTACTTCTAAATCGATACCTTTATCGTAATATATTTCTTTAGCTTTATTTAAGGTATTAATAACTGCTTGTATCGGACTACCAACTTTAACTATTTTTCTTTCTTTTTTATTGTTTAAATTCTCCATATTAAAATCCATCTTTCTTTTACAAACAATAATCAATTTTTCAAATGATATAATTTTTTTATCTTATATTAAAACATGTTTTAAAAACCTAAAAAATCTTATGAAATTTAGGTCAATTTATTTTTAATTTTGCAAATTTTTTTAAGTGATGTCTTCGTATAAAACAGCACTTAAAATTAAATGAGGATAATCATTTAACATTCTAGAAACAGGACATTTAGTATGAACTGTATCCATGATTTCAGCTGTTTCTTGTACAGAGGCTTCTTTAATGCCCATAATCAATTCTAATTTGAAATAAAAACCTTGTTCGTCTTTAGAAGTGATAGTCAACACTTTTATTTTAATGTCTGATAAATGCGGTTTTTCCAAAGCAAGATATTTTTGAGTAGTTTTATAAAAACACACTAATAAAGATAAACTCAATAATTCTCTTGGATCACTGTAATTATCGTTAGCATTAGTTAAAGCTGAATCTAATTTAGTTTTCAAACCGTTTTTAACGATTCCTATATCGTTTAATCTTTCTTCATGATAAGCGATTAATTTTAATTGACTCATTTTGTTTTTCCATTCTTTTGTAATTTTTTAACGATAAAAAAATTATATTCCCTCTTTTAAAGGTGATGATCGGTGAATAAATATATCTCTCTTAAAGTTTTATCTTTGTTCACTAAATTAAAGATTTCTATATTAATAGCGTAAAAAGAATGTAGAGGGTTTGTATTATCGTCTTTTATTTTTCTTAAAATATTTAATTTCACTAAATTCAAAGTAATAGAAGAATTTTTAGTTAACGGAAATTCTTTATTTTTATTTTGTAAAAAACTTTTTAAGACTTCTTTTTCTATATTTGAACAATTCAGTAAATATTTTTTCATTTTCATTTTAACTTTTCTTTCATAAAGAAAGTTCATGAAAAAAAGAACTCCCGCCGCGATGAAAATGATTGCAAAACAAACTAAATAACTGTGGTTCATTAAATAAAACCTCCTTTTATTTTTTTTTGAAAGAAGACATGATTTGTTTAATTTGTTTCTCTCCTGGGGTTCTTCCCATTTGTTTAAACATTTCTTTAATTTGTCTTTCCGTAATAGGAGGATTTTTTTCTAAATATTTTTTGAACCAACGGAACATGAAAAAAGCTCCTATAACAATTCCTAAAATTAATCCTAATAAAAAAAAACAGGTTCCGATCCAATTCATAAGATATAATTCTCCTTTTTATACAATAAATTTATAAAATA
>NZ_AKIL01000144.1 GCF_000309485.1 Milkweed yellows phytoplasma str. MW1 | reverse complement strand
TTTTTTTCAAGCAGAAGACGGCATACGATATCGGTCTCGGCATTCCTGCTGAACCGCTCTTCCGATCTGCTACATTGAATTATTTTGGTTTTTTTAACTTTTTTCATTAGTACTGCCGAAGCCGCTTTTTCTCGTTTTTTTGGTTTCAGCATGATCATCATCAGTTACGTAAAAATTTTGAAAAAGACCTTGAGCAATTCTTTCGTGTTTTTCTATTGTCATCGTTTGATTAGAAAAATTATATAAAGGGACAAAAATATGTCCTTCGTTTTTTTCGTTATTATAATAATCGCTATCAATTACACCTACGTTATTAGCCAACATTAAACCTTTTTTTAAAGGTAAAGAAGATCTCGCATAAACTAATAACACTTGATTTTTAGGAAAAGAAGCTTTAACGCCAGTAGGAACTAAAACAACTTTTTGGGCAGGAATTTCCATACTTTCTGCAGCTTCTAAGTCATAACCGGCACTATAATTGGTTTGTCTTTGAGGTAAATTAATTTGTTGATCTTTAAAAGCGCTCACTACTTCAAAAACACATTTTTGCTTATTATTCATTTGATAATTCTCCTTTTTTATGGTGTTTTTTCTTTTTTTTATAATTATTTCTGGGGTGATTAGAAATAAATTTATTTTTTAACACATTATTGGATACAAAAGTATAAATTTGAGTAGTTTTTAAACTATTATGACCTAATAATTCTTGCACTACTCTTAAATCAGCACCATTATTGAGTAAAATAGTGGCAAATGCGTGTCTTAACATATGCGGATAAAGATTGATTTTATTTGCTGTTTTTAATGATAATTCTTTTAAAATCATTCTTACCCCTCTTTCGGTTAAAGGAGTTCCTTTATAATTAACCAATAAAAAAGCATGTTTTACAGCTTTATTGGTCATCATTTTATTCCTAATATTAGCAATATAATGTTTTAGCATAGATAATAAAGATTCATGAACAGGCAAATAACGGACTTTTCTCCCTTTGCCATAAATTAAAAGTTGGGAGTTAGAAAAATAAATATCCTCTATTTTGAGCTTAATTAACTCACTCACTCTTAAACCGCAACTATAAAGTAAATCTAGAATTAAATAATTTCTATAATCAAGTTCTTTCGATAAATTAATAGAATCTAATAAAGTTTGAATATCTTCTTCAGAAATTATTTTAGGTAGTTTTTTGGGAATTTTTTTAATAGGTATCGCTTTGAAAATGTTATTGTTAAAACCATGTCTTTCAATTAAAAAATTATAAAAAGTCCTTAAAACCGATATTTTCCTCATAATACTGATGTTTTTGAGTTTTTGTGAAGAAAGAAAACTCACAAAAGAACGAGCGTGTTTTTCCTGGGAAAGACTTTCTCTATCAAAAGATATCTTTTTAGACATTAAAAAGGTTTGAAAATCTTTCACATCATGAAGATAATTTTTAATTGTTAAAGGGGAATAATTACGTTCAATGGTTACAAACGCTTCAAATTTTTTGATTAATTGTAAAATGATAAGAACCTACTATTTTTAAAATTTTTTCACTTTATATATCTGGATAATATTATGAAGCTGATTTTTCTGATGTTATTTCTTGGTTTACTTTTTTCTTTTTTTTTTTTTTTAGGTTGAATAACTTCTAAATAAAAAATAATCAACAAAAAAACCTAATAGCAGAAATGCAATAATATTCCCAGTGCTTATCATAAAATTCCATATACTAGCAAAACGTATAACTACGATGACTTTTGATAAAGCGTTGCTATAATCAATCTTTTCCTCAAAATCAAAGGTTTCTTCGTTATTGATGCCTTGAGTAGTCAATTTTTTCTTTTCTTTGTCGTTGCTAACTACTCGGTGTACGACAAAAGGAATCTTTTTTAATGGTCCTTCTTGAAATTCTTTCTCAACAAAAAAAACTATATCATCGCCTTTTTTGTCTTGATCTGCAGCTTTTAAATTCAAACAATCTTTTTCCGTTAAATTTTGTACAATGATAATATCGTTTTTATTAATTTCAGGCCGCATGCTTTCACTATTAATCCAATACATATTTAAAAATAAAAATTTAGAAGCTTTTTTAGGATAAAAATAATTTAAAATGTTTAACAAAATTAAGTATAATAATAAACTTATCGTTAAATAATAAAAAACATTCGTTAAAATCATAAAAAGTAATTTGACAAATGAGATATTTTTATTAAAAAGTTTTATAATCATACTTTTTTACCCTTATAATTTATAGTTATTTCCAAATATTAATTATATATTCAACATTTTATAATATATCTTTTAATCGTTTGCACTT
>NZ_AKIL01000145.1 GCF_000309485.1 Milkweed yellows phytoplasma str. MW1 | reverse complement strand
AAACTCCTTTTTTAAGTTTGGCTAAATAAAAAAACCAAACTGTTTATTTTAATTAATAAACAATTTGGTTCAATTAGTTGTTTTCTTTTGAATCCACTTTTGTGGGGCACCTCAATTGGTCTTTTGATGTTTTATTATGCATGTTGAGTCATTTTTTGTTCGATTGTTTGACTGCCGCCGCCAAAGGCGTTACCGTTTTTGTCAACTAATTCGTAATCACAAATTAATGTTAATTGAGGGTTTTTATTAGTAATGATTTCTTTTTGTTCCACATTGATGCGAACTTGAAGCGCTCCTTTGCCGTCTTTTAATATCATTTGTGGTCGTTTAGTGTTATCGTAAGTTGCGTTATTTACTTTAACTTCGTGTAAAAAAAAGTTTGATGGATTGGCAAAAGTGTTATGTGTGTCATATGTCATTTTTAATTTTAAATATAATGGAGTATTAATATCCATTCCGTTGGAGTTAAGAGTTGCTTTATGATCGAATGAAATCGTGTGAGCGTATTTTGTAGGGTTTAAATTTGGAAGTGGAAGTGGTATAATAGCTTTATCTTCGTTATTTCCGCCAGTTCTGAACACGTCAAATAAAGGAATTTCGGTCACTATTTTTATTTGTTCTTGTTTTCGTTTAAAAAAGTAATTAGTGATGGCGTAAATAGATGCAGCTACGAAAAAGAGTACGATAATAGCTGTAATTATCGTTAAAATTTTGTTTTGGGTTTTTGTGTTTTTATTTATTATTTTGTTCCTCCTGGGATGATTGATTTGATTAAATTAATAAAGTTATTGATTCCCGTTGTTAACCAGGGAATATTATTATCGTAGTAAACAATAATGACTTGTAAAATAAAATGTAAAATGATCGTTATGTAAGCGATTTGTTTTAATAAATTGCGTTTTTTTATTGGGATAATAGTTATATTTTCTTGTTTGGGGTTAGTCATTGTTTTTGTTACTTGTTTTTTGTTTGTTTCGTTAGTGTTTGGTTTTGTTTTTTTTCTTAATTTTTTTATTCATATTTAATTTCTCCTTTTTTTAATTATTTAATTTTATTATTCAAGCGGCTTTTAATTCTTTAGCTGTATATCCAGTATCTAATAATTCCTTAGCTGTAAATCCCAACATCTTTTAATTCTGCTGCTCTATTCGCAGCATATATCAATTTTTTAGACATGTAAAACTCCTTTTATTTGATATTTTTTTATTCTAATGTTAAATCTTTCACTTTATCTTTAATGGTTTTAGATAATTTGAAAGTTACTATGGTTTTTGAAGGAATTTTTAGTTTTTTGCCTGTTTGGGGATTTCTACCAGTATAAGCTTTTCTTGTTTTTAAAATGAATTTACCTATTTTAGAAGATAATATTACTTCTTCGTTGGAAGTAATTGATTCTATTAGGGTATGTTCGAATGAATGGTAAAATTCTTCTGTTTTTGAAATTGAGGTTTTATTTGCCTCAGCTATGTTTTTGATTAATTCTTTTTTAGTCATTTTTGGTTTTCTCCTTTTTGTTTGGTTTATTATTTTTTTTAGTTTTAGTTTTTAATTTGCTGCGGTCTTTGAAGTAAGTACCGCGGGCGATTTCAGTCATGGCGTCGCTCATGTTATTTCTCCTCTTCGATTGTGTAAATATAAAAAATATTAATTATTAAAATTAAAAGTGTTACAAGTGCCACTATTGTGTTTAATAAAGTTTCTGAGCTTAATTCAAAATAAGAAGTTATTTTGAAAGTTAAAAAAAAGTTATTATTGGACATGCAGTAGATAATATAACTTTTAAAATTTTATTCATTTTATTTTTTCTCCTTTATTTTGGTTTTCTTTTGAAAAGTTAAGATGTTTAACATCGATATTTTTTTGTTTTAAAATGGTAAATTATCAGTTTGAGGTTTATTATCTAAAAAGATGACATTATGTACGATCACTTTGGTATTTGTTTTCTTTTGACCTTCGTTGTTGGTGTATTTTTGGACAGATAATATTCCTTCAAGATAAATTTTCGATCCTTTATGTAAGTATTTATGAAAATTTTCAGCTTGGGTTCTAAAAACTACACAAGGAATATATTGAACTTTGTCTTTGGTTTGATTAACCGCTAATTGAAAATATATTTTAGGGACTTGTTCGTTGTTACTTTGAATATATTCTTTTTTAAGGTCATGTGTAATTCGACCTATTAATTGAATTTTGTTTAACATTTTTTATTCTCCTTATTTTGATTATTTTTAATGTTGATTATTTTGTGGTTATTTGTTAAAGTTGTTTTTCTTTTTTTTTGTATTGAATTTAAATTTTACACTAACTAAGTAATAGTCTCAACTAAAGATAATAGAAACAAACCATGCAAGCAAAATATTAAAAGATAGAAAATATTTTCTAGTTTCATATCATTTATTTTTTCAATTTATTGATTGCTATATTTTTAAGAGCTTCTACTTGTCTTAAAGTTAAATTAAGTTTATAGGCTATTTCATGATTAGAATAACTCGGTTGATAATCTTCATTGATATTTCCTAAAGGAATGCCAAAACTTAATCTAATGATATTAAATTCCTTTTTACTTAGTTTGGTTTTGAGTTTATTTAATAAGAGTTCATGATTTGCTTGTTTTAACCATAATTGATGTGGGTTAGGACTTCTATTTAATTTCTCCAATGAATGTTTTTCTTCTTGAAAAGAAGTGTTATTAGTTTTATGAGTTTTTTGAGGAATTGAAGGAGAATGACTTTTTCTTATTAATTCTCTGATTTCTGATTTTATAGTTGGTGTCGCATAAGCAATAAAGTCATAACCTAAATCTACATATTTATCTAAAGCCTTGATTAATCCTAAAACTCCTTCTTGGTATAAATCATCTTTTTTAAGGACACGTGGATAATATTTAAATTTAGAAACTAGTTTTTTTGCTAAGGGTAAATGTAAATTGATTAGTTGATGGCGAATTGTTAAATTCTTTTTATTTTTTAAAAAATCTTTAAATAATTCTTGTCTTAACATTTTATTCCTTTCTAAAAACGTTTTTAGAAAAGATATGAAAATTACTTTAGTCTTGAATAATAAAAAAAGACTAACTTAATAGGTTAGTCTTAAAGAATTTTTAAAAAGTAAAAAGTGTCTAAAGTTTTGGAACACCTCATTTCCTCCAAGAAAAAAAACAAAATAACTCATTTCTTATCCTTAATGGGTGAAAAAATAGAGTCCCAAAATAAAATAATTAAGAATTTAGAATCCTTCAAAAAGAGTTTAATCAATTAAAAACACAATGCCTTTCCTTTTATCTAATCTAAACTACCAAAAATACCTTTTTCCTCCTTTAAACCATTTATCAAAAATAATTAGCTCTTTTATATATTTAATCATTTTCCCATATTTGTTATGATAAAATTAAATTGATATTGAAAAAAATAATTTCATTTAATATTGTTCAAATTCAAAGAGGTAACAAGAGGTAACAATGGTTAAACAACAGACAGGAAAATTTGTTTTACGTAAAATAATTATTATTTCTATTTTTATTTCAATGTCTATAATGTTGGATTATTTTCAAAAATGGTTTTTACCTTTTTTAACTTTACCTTTTGGAGGACAAATTTTTAAATTATCTTTTCTTGTTTTATTTTTATCAGGTTTCGTTTTAGGTTTTAAAAACGGTTTAACGGTCAATTGTTTTTACACTTTATTCCATTTATTAAAAAGTTATGCTTATATCATCAGCACTAAAGAAGTTTATCAATTGGGATGTTTTTATTTTTTCTTAACTTTACTTTTTGATTACCTTATTTATGATTTATCAGTTAGTTTATCAGGTCTTTTTTATAAAAACGATTTTAACCAGTTAAAAAATAAAAAAACTATTTTAATCAGTTTGTTTACAATAGTCTTTTCCAGAATTTTAAGCACTTCTCTTTCTACTTATTTTGTTTATTTTCAAAGAATCAACCCTTCGCAAAAAGATTTGTTTTTATGGCGTTTTTTATACAGTTTAAAAGAAAAGGGACAAGCTTGGGAATTTTGTTTATTTTTTAGCTCTTTTTTATTTATAATTTATTATGTTATCGGCAGTATATTAATTATTTTTTTAGCTCCTAAATTAGAATATGTTTTAGAAAAATATTCTTTAGAAAAAATTAACTTCTAAGTAAAAGAAGAGCATAGAGGAAGAAATGAGTCATATTCAATGGCTCATTTCCGTTTTAGAACTCTTTTAAGAAAGTACTTGAAATCTTTTAAGAGTTCTTCTTTTGAATAAGAGATAGAAAAGAAAGAAAATTAATATATTTTTTTAGTAAAAATGAGTTAAAACGATTTATAATATATTTAGTTATGACATTTAAAAATTTTTGTTTTTCACTTAAAATATTTTTAAAAAGTTATTCACAAGATAGGAATTGCAATTTATGGCCGAAAAAAAACCTTATTTAGTTATTTTATTTTATAATTATTCACATATTGAAGACCCTGAATCTTTTCAAAAAAGTCATTTAAACTTTTGTCAAAAATTAGGGCTTTTAGGGAGAATTATTGTTTCTCATGAAGGTATTAATGGTACTTTATCAGGTTTAGAAAAAGATATTAACACTTATATGGCTGATTTAGCACAAGATCCGCGTTTCTCAGAAACAGAATTTAAAATAGAGCCTTCTGATAAACATGTTTTCCCTCGTCTTTCGGTAAAACATAAAGAAGAAATTGTGGCTTTAAAATTAAAAGACGATATTTCTTTAAAAGAAAAAGCGAATAATTATTTAAAACCTAAAGAATTTTATCAATTATTACAAAAAAAAGATGTAGTAGTGTTGGATGTTCGTAATGATTATGAATATAATATAGGACATTTTAAAAACGCTATTAACCCTAATGTTCGTAATTTCCGTGATTTACCTAAATGGGCTGAACAAAACATCTCTTTATTGAAAGATAAAAAAGTTTTGACTTATTGTACTGGCGGAGTGCGTTGTGAAAAAATGTCCGCTTTTTTAAAGCAAAAAGGGGTAGAAGAAGTTTACCAATTAGAAGGCGGTATTGTTAAATACGGTCAAGACGAAGAGGTTCAAGGCAAATTATTTGACGGTCAAGTTTATGTTTTTGACGAAAGAATAGCGACTAAAGTAAATCAACACGAACACGTTATCGTGGGTAAAGATTATTTTGACCAAAAACCATGTGAAAGATATATTAACTGCGCTAATCCAAGTTGTAACGTACAAATTTTATGCAGCGAAGAGAACGAACATAAATATTTAGGCAGTTGTTCGAAAGAATGTCGAAAACATCCTAAAAATAGTTATGTCATCAAACATAATGTTGATATCAATCAAAAAGAATATAAATCAATTTTATAATAATTAGTTTAAAAATAATTAAGTCATCAAAATTGTTCTTTTTTGTTAAAATATTTTGACTTTTGACAATAACAGAGCTCCGCAAATTTGCAGATGTCTAAACCAAATATAACGCATTCTGTTTAGTGGTAACTCT
>NZ_AKIL01000146.1 GCF_000309485.1 Milkweed yellows phytoplasma str. MW1 | reverse complement strand
GCAAATTAACGAATTGCAATGTGTGATAATCACATACTTCATATTCTTGGTTTATCAAACGAAAGAACGATAGATTATAGCAAAGAATAAAAGCGGGTTGAGGTGAAGTCCATAACCAATATGAGACCGCAAGAAGAACGAATTCCAAGGAGAAGTCCTGCAACGGACCTAAACGCAAGAAACGGAGCAATTCGATAGCCAAATCGAACGGAACTGACAACGATTTGCAAGGAGAAAGAAACTAGTTAAAATGTAAGACTAGTTTCATTATCAAACTGGCAACAGTTATCTGATTTAAATATCAACTTCTTGACCTACCTGGCTAAACGGTATTTACCTATCTTAGGAGGTACAAACTCATAAGTTAATGTTAAGGTTAGCGTACCTAAAAGAATCACGTAGCAAATAAGAGTAACTTGGATTTTCCTAAAAATCAAGGTTAAAACCATCTAAAACCTAAACATAAGAGGATAAAAAGTCTTATGGATCCAAGGAAAAAGCAGAATCATAGTAGTCGTTGGAGTAAAACTTAATCTGGAATAGTTAAGATAATCGCCTAACCAGGAAGTCATGGAAAGCATGGTATAGGGCGAAAGAGGAAATAATATTTCGATTTTAAGGGCGTAGAAAGGTGGCGGCTATATGCTATCAAAAGAAAGTAAAATTTCAAAACTAACTACGCATTTAAACAGAATTGAGACGAATTCAAGAAACTTTAAATCGTCAAAAACTAGAAATATTATAAATGCCGTATACTTGGAAACTTGCTCGTACGGCGTTGTGTGGGGCTAGTTTGTAATAGGGAGCCATTCTGAAACGTATCTAATCTATCACGATTTAAAATATTAGTATAAATATCTTTTGAAACTAGAAAATTATAAAAAAATTAGACACTTTTTCATCTAATCAAAAATGTTTTGTTGGTTTGAAAAAATATTAAAAAATTATTACTTAATTTCAAGTTTGAAAGAACAATTTTAAAGACAAAAATTTTATTAAAAAACGGAACAGCGCATTATTTTTAAAATATTTTTTAAAAAAGGTTGACAAATATTTTTTTTATGTTACCATATAGTAAGTTAATAAATAATTTTTTCTTAAAAGGTATTTGTTGTAGAAAAATTAGTTGTGGTCTTTCAGTACCGTTTCGTTGGGTCTCATCCGTATTAACTGGTTTATTTTGATGGCGGTTCTAGAGAAGGCCATTGAACGAATAATTAAAATTAAAATAAATTAAAAATTATTCGATTCTAAACTTTCGACGGAATTAAAACAAATTAGAATAGTCAACTCTGTCAAAAGGAAGAAATCTAAAATCGCGGAATTATTGGAAACTTGTTGGCTTGGTGGCGTGTGGATCAGTGTAATATCTATTCATAGTAAAACACATTGTTAATTTATCGTGATAATTAAAAAATAAATTAATAAGAAAAAAGAGGTTTTATGTTAAAATTAAAGTTTCATTATAAGTTCAAATATTTCTTTTTATCTTTTTTTATTTTATTAAGTGTTTTCTTTTTATTCAATTATCAAGCATTGGCATTGGTTCAAAAAAATAATGAATCCTCAAAGCCTCAAATTCATTTAGTTTTATTAGAACAACCTTATCCTTTGGTTACCCAAAGAGCAATTAGTTAACAACTATACTGCTAAACACTTAAACAAAACTTTACAGCTTAATTCTTCTCCTTGTTATAATGCTACATTTAACAATAACTTAAACACAGTTATCAAAGACGCTCCTTTTAATCTTTTGGGAATTTATTTTGATGGCGGCATAAGAGAAAATAAAAATAATTGTTATATTTTAAATGATTTAAAGCAAATGATTAATGATGTAACAAATATTTATTTTTTTTATGATAATACTTGTTATAACGATGTTGCTATGCAAACTCAAATTAATAAAAACTTTTATTTTGATAAATATAAACAACACTGGGAAGTTCCTTCAGAATGGCGTCCTTGGTTTTGGTCTTATGAAAAATGGAGAAACCATTGGTATAACGAAAAAACACCCACTGAAAAAGGTTATTTTTTAGTTAAATACGGTTCTCAAGGTTTTAAAATAGAAGTAAATATTGATGAAAAAGAAACTATGTGTTCAATTCCAGAACATGCAATTGGTTCAGTTTTAGATAATAATTTTTCTAAAATAAAAAATTTGACAGAAAATGGTTTACAAAATTATTTATGTGATGGTATTTATATTGACTATGATAAACCTTTTTTAACTTTTATAACCAACAATTGGTTTAATGATGTTTGGAATGTTTCTCATAATGTTATTAGTTTTATCCCTATTGTTGGCACTACTATTGATGTTTCTCTGGGTTTATTTGATGTAGAGTGGAATCCTTGGTGCAACAGAATCCACAACAAGCTATAAATGGTACCTTAGATACTGCTTTTACTTTAATGCCTGTACCAGGTTTAAAAAAAGTAGCTGGTTCTAAAGTAATAAAAGCTTTTTCTAAAAAATTACCTAAATTATTACAAAAAAAAAATAATAAAAAAAACAACTGAAAATATTGTTGTACTTCTAAACCTATAAATATAAAATTAGATGATTATACAACTTTAACCGCTAAACCAAGTAATAAACTAATATATGATGTTGAACCTAATGAAAAAGTACATGTAATTAATCATCTTGGCGAGGAAATAAATGAATAATCGAGCAGTTTTGTTAGTTTTGTTTTGTTTTTTAGCTTTTGCATGGACTATTTATTATCCAGAGCCTTAAATAAAAAAACTTAAAAAAGAACATAAAAAGCGAAAAAATTTAGAAAAAAAGTTAAAATGGAAATAAAAATTAAAATATTAAGAATATCTCAATGGATTTTGTTTTTCGTATTGTTCATTGTTGTGCCTTTTTTGATTTTTGTGACTTTTAAAAAATTTTATAATAATATTATT
>NZ_AKIL01000147.1 GCF_000309485.1 Milkweed yellows phytoplasma str. MW1 | reverse complement strand
ATATTAATAAATAAAAAAAGATATAAACAGAAATACAAAAAAATATTTAGATGAAAAAAGCCAAAATAATCGTTATTTAATTTATTAAAATCAAAAGATTAGTAAATTAAAGATGGTTACTTAATATATTGATAAATTTTATCTGTTGTAAAATTCAACAATTAATTGTTCGTTAATTTCATGTAAAAATTCATTTCTTTGCGGATATCTAACGTATGTTCCCACTAATTCTTTGTTAACTGAAACATATTCGATTCTGCTATTCTTATTGAATTCTAAAGCGTTTTTAACGATTTCTAATTCTTTAGATTTTTCTTTTAAAGACACTTGTTGGCCTGGTTTTAAACGATAAGAACTAATATTAACTTTTTTAGCATCAACTAAAACATGACCGTGAGAAATTAATTGTCTTGCTTGTGATCTTGTTCTAGCAAAACCCATACGATAAACCATGTTATCTAAACGAGATTCTAGTAAAGTTAAAAACACTTCGCCATGAATACCTTTAGATTTGCTAGCGTTGTGGAAAATCTTTTTAAATTGTTTTTCTGAAACGCCATATGTAAAACGGACTTTTTGTTTTTCTTGCAATTGAATACCATAATCGCTTAATTTGTTTTTACGTTTTTTTTGCTTACTGCCTGCAAAACTTTCTTTTTTTCTAACTAACTCTTTGCCAGTTTCTGACAAAGAATAATTAAGACGACGTGAAATTTTCCATGTTGGACCTATATAACGCGACATTGAACTTAAATCTCCTTACTTGATTTTATGAAGGCATTGAAGTTATGTTTACTTAAGATTAATAATCTACTATAACTATTTTCCTTCTAAAACAGCAAAGAATTACTAATTCTTTTTATTAAAACATTGTCTAATAAAAAATAGAGATTAAGTTAACCAAAAATAAACACCTGTTTTACCATCTTCTATATTTTAAGTTAAAAAGAACAAATAGTCAAGTATTTTTTAACAAAATGATGTCGATTTTCATAAAAAACTCAATAAAAGAGGTTTTTTTTATCAGTCAATATTTTTTCCCTTCTTATTGTAAATGAATCATTCCTATTAATGGTTGGATAAATTTTTTAAAAAGCGCGCAATTTTATCTAAAAATAACTTAAAAAGGTTAATTCATTAACAAAAAGTTTGCGGTGAGGTTTTATGCCAATAAAAAATCCCTTTTTCAGGGATGTTTTCTTTATTATTGTTGAGGTTTTGGTGACAATAAATTTATCGCGATCTTATAAAAAGTTCTTTGCGAGGGATATTTATTGTTTTAATGCGGCAAAAAACGAATGTCATAGTTTATTTTCTTCTTTTTTTAGGTCTTTTAAGGAAGAATATTTGCTTGTTATGCTTGCAATAAGCATTGCAAAGAATGATATAAAAAACTTTGGAGCTCGTTCTTTTCAAACATTCTTTTTGTCTTGTGTTGTCATTTCGCCTATTATAAGGGCAAAACGCTTGACCAACACATAAAGAACAAAAAGGTTTAAAAAAGGGTAAAAAAGAATATTTAAAAACCAAGAAGCATTTTCAAAAAATTCAAAACCGAACAAAAAAGTCGATAAAAGGGTTATTAAAAAGTCGAAAAAAATTCAATTTTATAAAAAAACTTTGTTTTTGTTTTGTTATTTGATTAATTATTTATGTCAATACATTTATCCCTAAAAAAGCTTTATTTTTGATAACTGTTAAGCGATTACCGGTGCAGAAAAAAATCGTACCAACTAAAAAATCAAAAACGGAAGCTGCGTTAATACTGTCCAAGCATTGCGAAACTTGAGTACCGCGCAATCCGATATATGCCTTCTTAAATTGAATTCTTTTTTATTGTCGTTATATTGTCGTTATATAAAACATAACAAGAATATATCTTATCACGATAATTCGCGTTAAAGATTAAAAATAGAACTAGAGAACGAATAAAAAATCACAACCAGCAAAATAAAAACCAAACCAGAACAACAAAAACCCCAAATGTATTACAAATTAATAAAAAATCATATATAATGATAAATAAAAAGGAGGAAAAACATGCAAAAAATCCCCCTAAAGGAGAGCGCACACTTTGTCTTGCAAAGCAAAAACCAATATTTTTGATATAGTGAATTGCATTATTGAAAACAACTTTTTTCCGGTTACAAAAATGAAAATGAATAAAATGATTTATTACGCTCATGATAAATCATTAGTTGAATGCAACGAACCCCTTATAACAGAAGAAATGCAAGCTTGGATTTATGAACCTGTTTTCCCTGCCTTAACTAAGGTTTTAAAAAAATTCACTTACCAACCAATACCTATCAATACCATAAAATGTGGAAAAGCCAGCAAATTAACCACTCAACAAAAAGCCATCATTAAATGTTATTATCCAGAAATACGGTAACAAAAAAGAAAGTTTTTACCTCATCAAACCCACAATGAATTGCCATGGTTAAACGCTTATGACTAACACAAAAATTGGCCGGAAAACATTATTAACAATGAAAATGTCAAAACCTATTTCCAACAAAATTTAGACAAATTGATATTCAAAGAGAATACAAATGAAAAAGATTCAAATTGAAAATATTTTTACAGTTTTTACAAAAAAATACTTTATTAAGGACTTTTACTTTAAATAATAAAAAAACGAGAAAGGTTAAAACAGCAAAAGAAATGATAACGCTTCAAAAGATAAAAGAAGAAGTATTATGAAACAATTATTAAGTCATTTTTTTCTTATCCAAAGTTTAATTTCCTTGAATCATCTTTATTCCTTTTTCAACCTTTTTACAAAAAAAGATAAATTTGATGTCGATAATAGCTCTTATTGATGTTATAATATTGTTTTAAAAAGATATTTTATTAATG
>NZ_AKIL01000148.1 GCF_000309485.1 Milkweed yellows phytoplasma str. MW1 | reverse complement strand
TTAATTATTTTAAAAAAACTTATCATAAAATAATTAAGTTTAATGTTTTACTTTTGGCTTTGGTTTCGCTAACTCTTTTGTTAGGCGGATTTCATAGTTTTAATCTTTTTTTAGAAAAAGATAATTTTGTTAAATTCAGATGGTATTATTTTTTTTCTTTTTCGAAACAGTGTCTCTTTTTAATCTTAATTACTGTTTTTTTAATGATTTTTCAAAAAAATAAACGTATTACTGATATTTTTGCTTTATGTTCTTTGGTGAGCGTTATTATTAACACTATCTTTTTGCGTTCTTTTATTAGGGATTGGAATATTTACCCTTCTTCAGGTGTACCATTTTTTAATTTAATTATTTATTTTTTAGAATATATCATTATTCCTATTTGTTTTGTTATTTTTTATTTTATTAACGGTTCTTTTAAAGTTGATTACAGTATGTTAGGTTTAACGTTAATTCATCCTTTACTTTATTTCATTGATAGTTATTTAGTTAATTTATTGATGAATTGGCCTGAAGAAAAAATTTTCAGTACTCGTTTTTTTGCTAAACAATTGATTAATTATGATAACCAAAAACATCTCTTTATTTCTTATTGCAAAATTTTTCTCGCTTTTTTCTTTTTAACTACCGGGATTATCTTTTTACAAAAAAAGAAAAAATTTCTTTGGTGGAAAAGTGTATTTTTCTTCTCCCTTTTATTTTTTGTTTCTTTTATATCCCTTCAATCCAAAGAATGGTTGCACGCTAAAGAAGTGGTTTTACACCCTACCACCATGGGAGCTGGTATTTTCCCTGAAGCGCAAGAAATGTCTGAATATTTTCAAACAGTTTCAGATTTAACCCCGGAAGAACTCAAAAAAAATAATAATAAAATTTTAGAATTAGGTTCCGGTTGTGGTAATGTTACTCAATATTTAATAGAAAAATTTGGGGCAGAAAATATAATAGCTGTGGAATTAGATGACTTTTTATGTAAAGAATTAAAAACTCGTTTTCCTGATTTGAAAGTTATTCAAGGCAATGCCGCTCATTTCGAAACTTTACTCAAAAAAGAAAAAATAACGCATCAACAAATTAAAGGAATTGTTTCCACTTTACCGGTCGGTATTTTCAATCCTCAAGATTTTCAAAGTTTAAAAACCAGTATTGAAAAAATAGTGGTCCAAAATAATATTAAATATATGAATTATCGTTTTAAAATGTTTGAAACTGAAACTAGAGAAATGCCAGAACTGAAAAAAAGTCATAATTTCATGTTTATTTCGGAAATGGTAATGCCTTTAAGTGTTTATACTTACGTTAAAAAATAAAATTTAATTTTATATCAATGCAACGTATTTTTTACTTCAAAGAACCTTTTTAAGGTTCTTTTTTTATCATTTATGAGGATATATGCAATAAATAAAAAGATATTTTAAGAAAATAATTCTCTTTATATCAGTAAATTTATGGTTTTTTTTCTAAAAAAAAGAGTTTCACTTTTTTTTAAAAAAATATTTATTTTTTACATTAAAAATAATTAATGATTCTATATTAGTGTAAAATAT
>NZ_AKIL01000149.1 GCF_000309485.1 Milkweed yellows phytoplasma str. MW1 | reverse complement strand
AAGTGAATAAAGTTGTTTTTCTATTTAAATAAAATTTAAACAAAAGGAGATTTAAATGTCTAGAAAAAGAAGTTATCGCAGATCTTTTCGAAGAAATAAATTAACATTAGGTAGTTTTTGCATGTATTGGCTGTTACCTGTTTTAGGTGTTGTTATTCCTGTTGCTATTTTTTTAGCTCATAAGGGTTATATTTCTATTGCTAAATAAAAAGAAATTTATGTTTGAGTATACAGTTCAAGATTTAAGAGAATTTGGGTTTACAGTTAGTGATTTTATTACTTCTGGTTATATAGTTCAAGAATTGATAAATATTGGATATACAGATAAAGAATTAAGAAATTTTAATTTATATTTGAAATAAAAAGGAGAAAAAATAATGACTTTAAGACAATTATTAACACTTATTGCTTTAAGTGGAATATGTGTGTTTATCTTGTATAAATTTGGTTTTATCGTTCCTGATAGTACTAAAATAACATGGTTGAAATAAGCAATATTTAAAAATATTGCTTATTTTCATAAAGGATTTTATAATGAGAAATAATAACAATTTATTAGATAATTTTATTTGTTTATTGATGGGTTCTATTGTTGGTATTTTTATATATGTTAATTTTTTTCTTGTAAGAAAAGAAATTCCAATTGAGGAAAATAATAATTTAGTTGTTGTTCAACAAGAAGAATTAATATTAGAAGTAAAAAACAGTCTTCTTGATTATAACGATAATAATTATTTATATAAAAAAGATATTGTAAAAATAATTAATAAAATTATGGAAAGGTTAAAGGAAGAAAAATGATTAATAAAGTAATTTTAGTAGGTAGAATTACCAAAAATCCAGAATTACATTTCGTTAATGGCAATATTCCTTTAGTACGTTTTGTTTTAGCTGTAAATAGGAATTTTATTAATGATAAAGGCGATAAAGAAGCGGATTTTATTTCTTGTGTTGTTTGGAATAAACAAGCAGAGAATTTATTTAAATATGTTGTTAAAGGTTCTCTTTAATTGGCGTTGAAGGTACGAATTAAAGTTAATGTTATTAATAAAGATAAAGAAGAAAAAAAATTTATTACACAAGTACAATGTCAATCTATTCAATATTTAGAATTTAAAAAAGAAAAATAAGGAGAAAAATAATTAAATGCTATGCAACAAATAATTATTAATATTTTTACATTTGTAATTTTTTTATTAGGAATTAGCTTTATTTATTGGATTTTTGGAGTGGTTGAAAGATATGTAAATCAAAAAATTAAAGCAGAAAATGTACTTGCAGTTAAAGAATTAAAAGAAAATGGATTTTCACCCAAAGAATTATTAAATGCAGGATATACAATTGAGGAAATAACAGCTGCTGGATTTGATTTACAGTTTAAATAAAAGGAGATTTAAAAAATGTCTAAAAAATTGATAGATGCTGAATTTGATATATAATTTTTTGTATTTATTTTAGAAGAAAGGATTTTTTAAAATGGAAATTAA
>NZ_AKIL01000150.1 GCF_000309485.1 Milkweed yellows phytoplasma str. MW1 | reverse complement strand
CTACACGACGCTCTTCCGATCTGCTACATTTTATTAAATTAAAAATTAGAAAGAAAAAAATTGAAAAAAAGTAAATTTTGTTTAAAAAAAATTAATTTGAAATATAATCAATGGTGGCTCCGGGCAGAATCGAACTGCCGACACGAGGCTCTTCAAGCCACTGCTCTACCGACTGAGCTACAGAGCCAAATATTGTTTACTATTTACTTGGCGGTCCGGACGGGGATTGAACCCGCGATCTCCTGCGTGACAGGCAAGCATGTTAACCACTACACCACCGGACCTTTTTGGTTGCGGGAGTAGGATTTGAACCTACGGCCTTCGGATTATGAGCCCGACGAGCTACCAAACTGCTCTATCCCGCGATCTCAACTTAAATCATAAAAATTATAATATAAGTTATTGGTAAATATTTATAAAAAATTATTTTTAAATATTGGCGGAGGAAGAGGGATTCGAACCCCCGCGTCCTTTCAGACCTTCCAGTTTTCAAGACTGGCCCCTTCAACCGGACTTGGGTATTCCTCCAAAAAATAATTATAACAAAATTTTAATTAAATTTATGGTGGACCCGGTAGGATTCGAACCTACGACCAACCGGTTATGAGCCGGTGGCTCTGACCAACTGAGCTACAGGTCCATACGATGGTGGCGGCAGAGGGACTTGAACCCTCGACCTCACGGGTATGAACCATGTGCTCTAGCCAGCTGAGCTACACCGCCTTTATTTAAATTTTGTGTTTTAATTTTTAATTTTTGAAATTATTAATATTAATGTTGGTGGAGCTTAGCGGATTCGAACCGCTGACCTCCTGTGTGCAAGACAGGCGCTCTACCAACTGAGCTAAAACCCCTTTTTTTAATGGTACCTGAAGCCGGACTTGAACCGGCACGGCTCTAAAACCATGGGATTTTAAGTCCCACGTGTCTACCTGTTCCACCATTCAGGCAAATAAGCCAAATTAATTTTTCGTTTATATTTGTCTAAAAATTAAATAAAATGGTGACCCGTAAAGGACTCGAACCTTTGACACCTTGATTAAAAGTCAAGTGCTCTACCAACTGAGCTAACGGGCCTCATAATGGTGCCAAAAACAGGAATCGAACCCGCAACCTACTGATTACAAGTCA
>NZ_AKIL01000151.1 GCF_000309485.1 Milkweed yellows phytoplasma str. MW1 | reverse complement strand
ATTGCATATTCGATCTTATAATGATGCTTTATACATTAAAATACGTTATTTTGCGTTCAGTTTTAGTTGTTTAAGTGTTTATTTAACAACCAACTTATAAAAATTTTATTTATCTTTTTTTAATTTAATTCTTTTTATTCATCCGTTTATCAATCCTTTGACACTATAAACTTTTATTTTTTAAGTCTCACATATAAAAATTTCGTTAAAAGAAACTCATTTTTATACATTCGACCCAAAATAAAAGTTTATTTAACGTGTTAAGAATGATAAACGGATGTATATTGATGAACGAAAGAAATAAAAACTTAAATGACTTCTATAACTTAATTAACATTATTAAATATCAAAAATTATATATCAAATTAAAAAACTAAAACTAAAAATCATTTTCATTATTTTCTATAATTAAAGGAGTTTTTATATTATTTAATTGTTGTTTTAACCTTAAATTTTCTTTTAATAATCGTTCTGTATCATTATTAAATGGTTTGTCTTTGTTATCTGCATTATTTTCTTTTTCATCAAAAACACCTTCCGCAAAATTAAGGCCGCCATTTTCATCAAATTCTTTAATCATTCTTTGGACGTGCTCACGATAAATACCTAAATAATTACCCATTTGAGCCATTATTCTAATTAAAGCGCCATATTCTCTTAAATTAATCTTTCCGTTTTTCATATGATTAACAACTTCTCTTAATTCATCACTAAAATCATATTTTTCTTGTAATTCTTTAATATATAAATAAAACCAATAAACAAAAATACCAAAAAATAAAGAAATTAAAGAAATAAAAATTTTAGACTCTATTAAATTATTAATTTCCATTTTAAAAA
>NZ_AKIL01000152.1 GCF_000309485.1 Milkweed yellows phytoplasma str. MW1 | reverse complement strand
AATTAAATAAACTTTAATTTTTAAATTAACTGCCTTACCAGTTATAGGTATGTGTTTTAAATAAAAAATATAAAAAATAAAACGGAAATACTATTATGCAAAAATAATATTAATAATTATTTAATGCGTTATCAAATATTTAAAGAGTTATAATTGTTGATATAATGAAAAAAAATATAAGATAAATTGGTGTTAAGATGCAAAAATTAAAACAAAAAATCAACTTATTACAACAAATAATTAAAAAAATAGAAAAGATAGATAAAAAAATTATCTTTAATTTAGTGGAAAAATTTCAAAATGATTTAAATTTAACCACTATTTTAAAAACGATCCAAATTAAACGAAGTACTTATTATTATTGGTTAAAAATCAAAGAAAAATTAAAATTAAAACAAGCAAAATATCTTTTAAAACAAAAACGCATTAAATCTTTATGTCAAATGCATGAATATTTATTTGGTCATCGTAAAATCATTCATTTATATCAAAAAATCTTTAATGAAACCATCACTAAGAAAAAAGTTTATCTCATCATGAAAGAAAAAGGGATTTGTTGTCGTTTAAGAAGCAAAAAAAATAAATATCATTATCAACAATTAAAATCTCAATTAAAAATAGTTCCTAATTTAATTAACCAAGATTTTAAAACAACCCAACCCATGCAAAAACTCTTTACTGACATTACTTATTTTAAAACTAAAGAAGGGTTTTTATATTTTTCTTGTATTATCGACGCTTTTAACAATCAAATAGTCGCTTCTCATGTTTCTCATCACCAAAATAAAGATTTAGTTTTAAATACTATCAAAAAAATGCCGAAACTAAAAAATTCTTGTATTATCAACTCTGACCAAGGTTCAGTTTATCCATCTTTAAAAATCCAACATATTTTAACCAAAAAAGGTTTTCTTATTAGTATGTCACGCAAAGCAACGCCTAGAGATAACGCGGTCATTGAAAACTTTTTTGGCCAAATGAAAAGTATTTTATTTTATCGCGATCCTTTTTTATTCCAAAAATCTTCAACAAAAATAAAAAAAATAATTAATCAATTTCCTGCTTTTTGGAATAAAAAA
>NZ_AKIL01000153.1 GCF_000309485.1 Milkweed yellows phytoplasma str. MW1 | reverse complement strand
TACGATATCGGTCTCGGCATTCCTGCTGAACCGCTCTTCCGATCTATTTAAATGGCAGGGATATCAGGATTCGAACCCGAACAAGCGGTTTTGGAGACCGTTATGCTACCGTTGACATCATATCCCTTAAAATATTTTAAAATAATAATTTTTAATATTAATGGTACGGGTGACAGGACTTGAACCTGCACGCCAAAAGCGCTAGATCCTAAGTCTAGTGCGTCTTCCATTCCGCCACACCCGCAGATTAATTTAAAGTTGTCGCATTTATGTTGTTAGCGTTGGCAGGCCCAGCTGGATTTGAACCAACGAATGACGGAGTCAAAGTCCGTTGCCTTACCACTTGGCTATGGGCCTACAAAAGATATAAAGATAAAATAATAAATTGGGGCGGCTGATGGGAATCGAACCCACACGTGTCGGCTCCACAAGCCGCTGCGTTACCCACTTCGCCACAACCGCCATAAAAATACATCTACAAAAATAATGTATCAAATAACAACATTTATTATTATACATGATTTTTTAAAAAAAATA
>NZ_AKIL01000154.1 GCF_000309485.1 Milkweed yellows phytoplasma str. MW1 | reverse complement strand
CGCTCTTCCGATCTGCTACATATATCTATATAAATTGTTTCTTATAATAAAAAAGATTCTCGATGATTTACATTATCTTTAACAAAAAATTATTTTTGTTAATTTGAAAAGATATGAAATCAGATACTTAATTTAAGCCTTAAAGAACCATTTTATAACTAAAATTTGTTTAAAAAAAAGGAAAAGCGCAATAAAGAATCTAAAGAGATTGTAAATATTTTTATTATTTAAACAATTTATTTTATTTTTCTTATTTTTTAAATTC
>NZ_AKIL01000155.1 GCF_000309485.1 Milkweed yellows phytoplasma str. MW1 | reverse complement strand
ATTTAAATCTCCTTTTATTAAATTTTATTTAAATAGAAAAATAACTTTATTCACTTATCACCTACTCTTTCAAGGACCGAAATATATTTTAGATACTGATAAAGATTGGTATATAGCGAAAATTAAAATACCCGAAGACAATCTTTTGACTAATTTCAGGGAATCAATTTATTACCTTCATTTTAACCCTGTAAAACAATACATTACTTTATATACAGAACCAATGAATACTAATTAACAACCATTTAACTAACCATTTAAAAAAGGAGCCGCCTCAACCCTGTGTATAATAACACAAAGAGGAGAATATCAATATAGTGACG
>NZ_AKIL01000156.1 GCF_000309485.1 Milkweed yellows phytoplasma str. MW1 | reverse complement strand
ATTAATTGATTTTTTAAAAAATCAATTAATTCTTGCATTTCTTCTTTTTCTTCTTCATTACCGGCTATATCTTGGAAAGTGAATGAACTTCTTTTAGAAGAAGAAATAAGAGGATTAGTTGTTAATTTACCAGAAGTTGATTTTAAAATATAGTAAATATACAATACCCACATACAAGTGCCAATAGGTGATATAATTTTAATTAAAAAATCAATCCATCCCACAAATTCATTACAAAAATGAAAAAAATTTAAATAATATAAAAGAGGATAAAAACAAAATTTTGTGGTTTGAAAATAAGTAACACGCAAGAGAATTTTCATTATAATATAAGTAATTAAAATA
>NZ_AKIL01000157.1 GCF_000309485.1 Milkweed yellows phytoplasma str. MW1 | reverse complement strand
ATTTGGCTTGAATTTGTTTATCACTTAATAAACCTTCTTTTTTCGCAAAAATAACCTTTAATTTGGTATTTAGATCATAATGATGTTGTTTTGTTGTCATAAGTAAAAAAGAAGTCCCTTCTTTATTTTGCTAACTTATTGTTATTATAAAAAAATTTAATTATTAAAAGAAAAATAATTTAAGTTGTTCGTGTTTATATTTTATTTGAAGAAATTTATTTTTGAAAAGTATCAAATAATAATACAAATAATATACAAGCATCAAATAATGTTTCTTTTTTATGTATATAAATTTTTCTTTTTGACGAATTAATATTAGGTGTAATATTTTTATCATGTAATTGATGAACTTTAAATTTTTTGATTAATAAAAAATAAAGAGGTTTTAAAAAATGTATCCATATTTCATAAAAAGTTTTTACAAAAACTACAAGTCTTACCAAATTTATTAAAAGAATAAATTCATTCATATTTTACACCCTCTTTTTCTATCTATATTTGTATTATACATTATTTTAAAAATTTTAACAATTCATTAACAAAATATAAATTTAAAAAAACACGAAAAACCTT
>NZ_AKIL01000158.1 GCF_000309485.1 Milkweed yellows phytoplasma str. MW1 | reverse complement strand
ATTTTGTGCTGTTAATTGTTAGAACATTTTT
Organism: Milkweed yellows phytoplasma str. MW1; assembly: GCF_000309485.1. Lineage (GTDB taxonomy): Bacteria > Bacillota_I > Bacilli_A > Acholeplasmatales > Acholeplasmataceae > Phytoplasma. The sequence goes on along the minus strand of NZ_AKIL01000158.1, from coordinate 293 downwards.
TGAATATATGCATTTTAGAAATATCTTGCATATTAAATAGAAATGTTAGAAGTGTAGTTATGAAATTAAACTAACTAGTACAGAGCGCGTGCATTTGCACGTAATTATATTTTTTTAAATTAAAATTATTATCTATTTTGTTCATTAAGTTATATCCCATGAATTACTCTATTCTTACTCGACATAGTTTTGGTGGTTTTTACCTTTTTGCTCTTCTTTAGTTTATTTTCTTTGTAGTACGATTTTAGAAACTAACATCACTTGGCCCACTTTTATATACTCAAAGTATAATT